>CALUXJ010000014.1 GCA_944324725.1 uncultured Acholeplasmatales bacterium | reverse complement strand
ATTCCGACTACTTAGCACCCTTATTTACACCGCCAAATTGGAAGAAATAAAATGCATCTACTCCGCTAAATTGGAAGCTTAAATATGCACCTACTCCGCCAAATTGGAAGTTAGAGAATTAATTCTACTCCGCTAAATTTGTTGCACCATTAATTTTACTTCAGTCCAACTTTAGGGGTTCACCCTATTATGAGTCATACCTATTTTTATTTGTTAAGTTAAATTATTTAACGATAGCATCTATACCATAGATTATTAATCTATTTTTGCCAGATGTTTCGCCAATTTTAATAGTTTGACCAGCTGATACTGTAACTTTTACGGCAAAAGCAATATTGCTATCAATTTTACCTCTATTATCATAACCAGGTACAACAACACCACCTATTGTTAATTCGCCGTCTTTAGCATTTACAGTTCCTTTTTCAAAGTTACTATCACTAATAGTATAATAAATTGTTATTTCTAAATTGCTAGTTGCAGTCAAATAATATACACGTCCTGATGAAGTAGCCATTAAAGCAGATGTGAATTGAACAGTAGAATCTAAATTAGATGTAGCAGGGCCGAAGGTTGTTTGCCATGTTTCAGCACCACCAGTAGATGATTCATCTACGCCAAATGAATAATTTTCACCAGCATATACTTCTTTTCCTGCAGAATATGATTTTTCTTGCTCATACTCATCAAATCTTAAGTTTTCAGAAATTATAACAACACCAGCATCATACTTTGCATATAGATTTGTTTCATCATCTAGTTTAGAAGCCATATCATATTCTGTGCCTTCATCAAATGTTGGAGTAGTATACCAACCAACGAATGTTTGGTTTTCCTTTGCAGGAGCAACATATAATTTATCTAATGTTGTACCAATATAATCTTTTTGTGTATAGATAACTTCAGTTCCATCATAGTAATTAATTGTAGCATCGTAAGTAACTAAATCGCCTGTCCAGTCACAATCATAGCTTGTACCATTAGTATCTTTACCAAAGATAGTAACTAGATTTGTATAAGCTTCAGCATCAGTATCAGAAAGCACTGTACATGTATCAGCTAGTGATTCACTAATAGCACCATCACCAATATTACCATTTTCCACTAATCTAGCTGGAACAGGAATACCATTACTATTCATAGCACCATAACGATCATTCTTGTTTTGATCACTTCCGGCAGTAGCTTCACCATAAGCTTCTTTAGAAATATGACCACCAATATTAGAATGAATAACAGCCATAGTCATATAAGCATCCCAACCACGAGCTAATGAAACTGTACCAGGAGTAACATCACTAGCTGCTGTGAAAGCAACATTTGCAAATACATAACCATAATTTAAAGTACTAGAACCTTTAGTAGCAACTACATAACCACCATTCTTAGCATCATTATCAGCACCAAATGAATGAATTTCTGTATCACGGAATAAAGCAGTTGCATCATAACCGAAGATATAATCAGTTCTACCTTCAATGTAGCAAGCTGTATAAATTTGACGACCAACTTGCGCATATAGAGTGTCTTGATAGCCACTGAATGAGCATTGTGAGAAGAATGATTGATCAGCTTGTACTAAAACAGCTACAGCTTGTGTACCAGATGTCTTAGCCTTTAACTCGTTGTATTCTTCTAGGGTATTGATATCATTAGCGAAAGAAATACCAGTAGCACTGAAACCAACTGCACTTTCTCTAATTGATACAGTAGCAGAACCATCTGTACTATAAGTACCAACACCACTTGGAACAGTTAAACCATTGTATGCACCATAAGTGATAATTGTTTTATCATTAACGGTCGTATTAACTAAATATTGTTGTTCATTTAGGTTAGGTGTAACAGTAGTTTCACCAACTAAATGAACATTAGGTAAAGTGATTTCTACCTTTTCATGGAAGGTACCAGCACTTAAATCTAATGTTTTAATTGCATCATCAGCAACTTTGACTAATTCTAGATATTTTAACGCATCATTAATAGAAGCAAAAGTAATGTCATTAGCGGCTACAGATACTTCACCATTAGCTGTTACATAAATTGTTATATTAGCATTCTTATCAGTAACAACATCATTAACAACGTTAATAATGTAAGAAGTAGTCTTAGTAGAATCTAAAGTAGATGTAACAGTAACTTCTCTTTCGCCAGCTTGAGACATATCAGGAGTTGATATAGAATAATCAGCTGCATCTAAGATAAATTGATGTTCTAATACTTGGTCACCAACAGTTAATTTACCATTAGCAACAACAACTAAATTATTAGAGTTGAATGTATCACCAACTAAGAATACTTTTTGAATGATTAATGTTTTATCTCCATCATAATCATAATCTAAATATTGGATACTATCTAGGCCATAAACGTTTACTTTATAAGATGTATCATAAGTTTTACCATCAAGTGTATAGCTTACTTTAACGTCATATTGACCAGGAGTTTTCATTTGTTCATTAGTTAAAGGTGTAACTACACCAGTGACAACTTCTGTACGACCATTTTCATAAACCAAGTTAATATTTAAACCATCATAATTAAATGTGTCGCCTTCAAGGAAGTTATTAGTACCAGGATTAACGATAGTTATATTTGATGGATTAGATTTAGCAACTGTTTCAGTATAAGACATGGAATATACACGAATTGATTTATCACCAGCAAATGAATATGTACCAGCAGCTGGAATTTCCCAAGTTACTGTTTTTTGACCATCTGCATCTGTAAATGGTTCAGAATATAATTCTTGACCATTAGATGATATACTCCATTTTGTTAAAGAGCTAGAGGCAGAATCTATATTTAATGTAAGTGTGCCGGCTGATGAAGTAGTAAATGTGATGCTCTTACCTTGAGTGTTAATACATTTACCTTCAAGCTTCATACCAGCACCAATTGTAAAGTAACCGATTACTCCGTCTTCCGCAGTCTTACCATCAGCACCAACTGGAATATCTTGATATGTTACATCTAGAGTTCTAGTAATTTCCTCATAAACAATTTCTTCCCAAACAGCATATAATGTTGTGTTAGCAGTAATAGGTGTATCGAAATTAAATTCTGAACCACCTTCTGAAGTTGACCAATATAAGAAATCATAGCCATCTCTAGTTGGTTCAGCTGGAAGTGTTACTTTTTCATTAGCATTTACTGTAGCAGGTGCTACAGCAGAGCCACCTTCACCAGTAACGAATGTTACAGTGTAAGTAGTAACAGCTTCTTGTTCCTTTTCCCAAACGGCATATAATGTCAAATTACCAGTAACAGCGGTATCAAAGTTATATTCAGCGCCATTAGCTTCTAAAGACCAATACTTAAAAATATAACCATCTCTTGAAGGGTTGGCTGGCTTAGTAGCTTTTTGACCATCGCTTACTTTGATGCTTCCAACATTACTTCCCCCTTGTGTGTTAAAGGTAACTGTGTATTCAGTCGTAACATTAGTTTTTGTGTCTTGACAACTAGTTAATGTTAGAGCTGTAGCAGATATACCTGAAACACAAAATATGCCAAGGAAAATCCTTGATAAAATTTTTTTTGTTTTCATTTGTTTCTCCTTCTCTATCTTCTCTAAAGATACTAGTATTTTACCATAAAACGTTTTCATTGTAAATAAAACGTTTTCATAAACTAGGGAAAAAGATGTTAAAAGTAAAAAAAGGGAAAAACTTTATTTTAAGCGCATATTTTGTTATAATTAGGACAAGAAAAAAAGGGTGATTACAATGATTATTAATTTTGTCAATGAAACTAAGACCGATACGAAGGCAATGGAAAAGCTTATTAATAAAATATTTAAGCAATTTAAGCATCGTAAGGATATTTTTAGTATTATTTTTGTCGACAAAGAAGAAATTCAAAGGATAAATAAGGAGTATCGCAATATTGATAGAGTAACAGACGTTATCAGCTTTGCTTATAATGATGATGAAACAGATACAGCCTATGCTGGTGATGAAATAGGTGATATTTTTATTTGCCTTGACCGAGCAGCTGAGCAGGCAGTAGAATACGAGCATAGCTTAGAAAGAGAGGTAGGCTTTTTAGCAGTTCATGGCTACCTTCATTTAAAGGGTTATGATCATATGACTAAAGAAGAAGAAAAGGTTATGTTTACCTTACAAGAAGAAATATTAGAAAAGGCAGGTCTTCCTAGATGAAAGAAGAATATAAATTAATTGTTAAGGCAGCTAAAGAGGGTAGAGAACGCTCTTATAGTCCTTATTCTAAATTTAAAGTTGGGGCAGCAGCAATGTTAAAAGATGGTACTATTATTAAAGGCTGTAATATTGAGAATGCTAGCTTTGGTTTAACATGCTGTGCTGAGCGCAATACAATGTTTAGTCTTATTACTCAGGGCTATGATTACCATGATATCGTTATGTTTGCGGTGATTGCTGATACAAAAGACCCAGTTTCTCCGTGTGGAGCTTGTAGACAAGTTTTAGCTGAGTTTTTAAAACCCGATACCCCAATTGTTTTAGCTAATATGCACGATGATATTAAGGTGACTAATTTAAAAGAATTATTGCCATATACTTTTTTGGAGTTAGAAAATGTTTAGATCAGGTTTTATATCATTAATCGGGCGCGCCAATGTTGGTAAATCAACCTTTTTAAATAAGGTGGTTGGGAAGAAAATTGCCATAACTTCTAATAAACCGCAAACAACAAGAGATAGAATTCAAGGCATATTAACAACCGAGGATACTCAATATATATTTGTTGATACTCCAGGTGTGCATAAGGCTCATCACGCCCTTGATGAACGGATGCAAGATATCTCCTTTTCTTCTAGTCGAGGAGTAGATTTAATTTTATTTATGACTACTCCACTTAAGGAAGTGTTAAAGGGTGATCAAATTATTTTAGATAATTTAAAGGGCACTAAAACGCCCGTATTTTTGGTAATTAATAAAGTTGATGAATTAAAAAAGATGTCAAACATTGATTTGTCTATTTTACTTTATAAGGATTTATTTCCTTTTGCGGGAATTTACCCAATTAGTGTGGAACAAAATATTAATATTGATGTTTTATTAAATGATATTAAAAAATATTTACCAGAAGGACCATTACTTTATCCAGAAGATATTTTATCTGATAAACCAGAAAGATTTAATGTTGCGGAATTAATTAGAGAAAAGGTTTTATTATTAACTAAAGAAGAGGTTCCGCATAGCATTGCAGTTACTATTGAATCTATGAAGGATAGCTTAGAAAACCCTAATTATATTGACATTTATGCCACTATTGTTTGTGAAAGAGAAAGTCAAAAGAAAATTATTATTGGGGCTGGTGGTAGTTTAATAAAAGAAATTAAACAAAAGGCCATTGTTGATATTAAGCATTTCCTAAATCGCAAGGTTCATCTAGATCTATTTGTTAAGGTTAAAAAAGATTGGCGGAACAAACAAAGAGATTTGAATGCTCTTGGCTATGGTAAGGACAACTACTAGACTATGGAAGGTATAATTTATAAGATTTTAGATTATAAAGAAAAAAGTAGCTTAGTTTATTTAATTGGCCCCTACGGCTTAGATAGTTTATTAGTTAGAGGGGCTAAAAGCTACAAATCAGGTAAAATGGCTTTTTGTGAGTTTTTGAATTGTGTTGCCTATGAAAAGGACACATCAAATATGCCAAGTCTTATATCTTATGAGATTATTGATAATTTTGCTAACATAAAAAAGAGCTTCATGAAGCTAAAATATGCTAGTATTATTTTAGAAGTAGCAAGACAAAGTAATGATGCTAGAACGGCTAAAATCTATGAATTTACTAAACAAATATTAGAAAAAATGGCGGCTAATTATAGTGCAATTAGCCTATGCTTTATTTATATGACAAAAATGCTTAAGGTTTTTGGTATTATGCCAGATGCTACTAATTTAGCGAGCATTTTTGGCCCGATTAGTGATTTAGTAGCCAAAGCCTACGCGACTAGAGATTATCAAATTACTGAGCCCAGTAATGAGGATTTAAAAAGATTAATTGATTATTATGTAAAAGCAGATGTTATAAGTACTTATAATATCTTAAAAATGTTAGAGGTATAAAAATGGACATGAGAATTCATAAGCAAAGTATTGCGACTATCATTGCTTATTTAGTACTATACTTACTAGGTGGAACAATCGTCACTTATATTATTGCAGGTGTTATTAGTAAAACTAGTGGCTATGACTTTAATGCCTTAATTGAAGTTATGGCTAGTGGTAGTAAGGCCGACTATAACCTTTATTTAAAGGCTACTTTCGCTAATACACTAGGTAATTTTATTATGTATTTAATAATGTTTGTGGCTTTAGTTATTATAAATTTTAAAACTTTAATAGCGGAATTTAAAAAGATAACGGACCATCCTATCAGTTTTGCTATAATTGCAATTTGTGGTTTTGTAGCTTTATACGGAATAAGCTATGCCACTAATTACTTATATGACTTATATAATATTGGAGTTAGTACTAATCAAAATGCTATTATTTCCTATATTGAAGATGGCAGTGCTGTTTTAACCTTTATAGCTGTAGTAATTTTAGCTCCTTTAGTAGAAGAACTAGTATACCGCTATGCTATTTTTGACTTGTGTCCAAAACGAATTTTAGCCTATATCATTTCGATAGCGATTTTTGCTTTACCACATATGCTTAGCACCTCAGCTAGCATAGGTGAGTGGCTATTACTTTTGATTCCTTATTTATTTTCTGGTTTTATGTTAGCTTTAGTTTATGACCAAAGTCAAAATATTTATGCTTCAATTAGTGTTCATTTATTAAATAATTTGTTATCTTATATTATGATTATTGTTGGGTAGGTGAAAGAAATGCTTAAACAAGATGTCTTAAGTTTTAGTGATTGTTTTACAACTTTTAGGGATTTATGTCCGATATTAACCTGTGGTACGAAAGACGCAGCTAATTCAATGATGGTTAACTGGGGTGGCTTAGGCTACTTATGGGGTAAAATGGTTTGTTTCATCTTTGTTCGTAAAGATCGTTATACCTTTAATTTTAGTGAAAAAAGTCCAATGTTTAGCTTATCCTTTGTTAATTTAACGCCAGAAATTATAAATGTCTTTGGTAAACAAAGTGGTAAAAGTGTAGATAAATTTGCTTTGACAGGTTTACATAAATGTTTAGATATTGATAATAATTTATATAGTATTGCGGAAGCTAAAAAAGTTTTGAAACTCCGCAAGCTATGTGAGTTTGATTTAGCTAAAGCCCAATATTTTACAGATATTCCTACCGCAATTTATAAAGATAAAGAATATCATGTTTTATATATTTGTGAAATCACGCAATATTTAATAGGCGAAGAAGATGAAAAATAAGACATTCTTTTGTGATTTAGATGGTACACTTTTAGGAATGAATCAAGATCAGTTTTTAGCCATTTATTTTACTAGTATTAAGGACTATTTAGTAGCTTTAAAGCATGATCCCCAGGTTTTCTTTTATTATTTAGATAAGGGCATTAAGGCAATGCTTAATAACACTGGGGAAATGACTAATGAAGCAGCCTTCATCAATGCGACAGCTGGCTATAAGGATTTACTTAATTTAATGCTTGATTACTACCAAAAGGACTTTATTAAGGCTAAGGCAAGTTGTTATATCAATCCAGCTAGCGTAGCTTTAATTAAGTACCTTAAGGAGAATAATTATAAAATAGTTTTAGCTACTAATCCCCTTTTCCCTCGTTTTGTAACTGAAATGCGAGTTAAATGGGCTGGGTTATGTCCTAGTGACTTTAGCTATATCACAAGCTATGAAAATTCGTCTTATACTAAACCTAAAAAAGAGTATTATTTTGAAATACTTTCAAACTTAAACTTAAAACCAAATGAAGTAGTTTATATCGGTAATGATGTGGATGATGATTTTAGAGAAATTAAAAATGACACCTTTGAATCATATTTAATTACCGATTGTCTTATTAATAAAAAAGAAGTAGATTTAAAAATCCCACAAATGAGCATGCAAGAATTTCTTGCCTATGTAAAAGAAAATGCATAGTGTTGCCACTATGCATTAACTAGGGAGAGATTACTTAAAAAAACTACTTATAATCTATATTTATCATACAAGAAAAAAATAGGTATGTCAATATCTATTTAATTAAAGGAGTAAAAATGACTAGCGATAAGCTGAATATTAACCAATTGCGCTATGAGGGTTTGATTAAAGGTAATCGACCTTTTATTTGTGAGATGGCTAAAAATACGACTATTTTCTTTAAACGTAGTTTAAAATATATCATTTCTTACCGTGATAATACGATTTATTTTCAAAGCCTAAATTATTTTACGGAAAGGCCAAACAACAAATACGATTATGCTATTAATATCAAATTGATAGAAAGCTATGATTACCGGGTTCTAAAGGACACCGCCATAGTTTTTACTTTAACTTTAAAGAAAGGACTAATTGTGCTTTTAGTCGCTTTAAATAATCGGAAGCGAGTTCACTCTCAGGTTGAATTTGCTGATTTTGTTGAGTATTTAAAGAAACGAGGTATTAAAGATGAAGCAGAAGAAGATTGATAAGCTAATAGCTAAATATGAAAACAAAAAACCTGCTCCTAAAGCAGATACTGATAAAAGGAGCAAAGGATATAAGGATGGTGACAGAAACTAATGTTAGAAGGCGGCAAATTTTATAAATTTACAATAACGCGTAAAACAGACCTAGGCTATATGCTAAATGATGGTACGGAAGAGGTCTTGATGTTTTATAAGGAGGCAACTAGAGAGTTTGAAGTAGGCGAAAGTGTTAGTGCCTTTTTGTATTATGATAAAAAACAAAGACTTTGTGCCACTACAAAAGAGGTTTATGCAACAGTTCAAAAGCCTGGCTTTTTAGAGGTTGTAAGTGTTTCAAGTGATGGAGTTTATTTGAACAATAATACAGGTAAAGATATGTTGTTATCAAGCGATTTTTTACCTAATAATAAAGAATTGTGGCCTATAGTGGGAGATAAGGTTTTAGTCTTATTAAAGCTAAGACACAAAAGTTTAGTTGCACGTCTAGTTAAGCGAAGTGATATTTCAAGTTTTACCCCTGATTTTATTGTAGGCGAAAATATCGAAGCTAGAGTTTTAGATGTTACTCCAAAGGGTTTACTTACCTATAGTAATAGTTTAGTTCCTGTCTTTATTCCGCAAATTTTAGTTCGGGGCAATTACCATATTGGTAGCTTAGTAAAATGCCATATTACAAAAATTTTACCAGATATTTGTTATGGCTCTTTAACGGCTAATAAAGAAAAACAAATGGTGGCCGATGAAGATATTATCTTAAACTATTTAAAAGAACATAAGAAGATGCCATTTACGGCTAAATCTAGTAGTGTTTCAATTGAAAATACCTTTAAAATTAGTCGTAAGGCCTTTAAGCGGGCTTATGGTAAGCTTTATAAAGATGGTAAAATATATTTTGATGAAACGACTACGTATTTAAAGGAAGAATAATTAAGGATACCTGGTATCCTTTTTCTTTTCGGGAGGTATCTTATGATTTTAATGATTAGTGGTCGCACAGATATTGTCGCCTATTATACTCCTTGGCTTTTAAATCGTTTTAAGGCTGGCTTTGTTGATGTTAGAAATCCAATTAATTATCATTTAGTTAGTCGCATTAATTTTAGTGATGTTGATTTAATACTATTTTGTACGAAAAATCCGCTTCCGCTTATTCCCTATTTAATAGATATTAAAATGCCAATTTTATTTGATGTCACGTTAACGGGCTACAATAAAGATATTGAGCCTAATGTGCCAGATAAAGCTAAGATAATTACCGGCATTAAAGAAATTAGCGAGATTATTGGCAAGGAAAATCTTTATGTTCGCTATGATCCTATTTTGATTAATGAACGTTATAGCGTTAATTATCACATTAAAGCCTTTAGTAAAATTAACACTCTTTTAGAGGGCTATGTTGCTAAATATATAGTATCATTTATTGATATGTATAAAAATGTTGAAAGACATAAAGAGACGCTTAATTTAATTCCCATAACTAAAGAAATAGAAACAGAAATTGCTACCAATTTTAGTAAGATTGCTAGAGCTTCTAATAGCACAGTTCAAGCTTGTGCTGAATCAGCTGATTTATTAAATTATGGCTTTATTAAAGGGGAATGTATTAGTTTAAAGGAAGCATATCGACTAACGGGTAAACTTGATTTTAAAAGCCAAAAGATAAGACCAAATATTAATTGCAATTGCCTACAAACAGTTGATATTGGGGCTTATAATAGTTGCCCTAATTTATGTAGATATTGTTATGCTAATTACTTAGAAGAAGAGGTTAGTAAAAACTTTAAAAATCACGACCCAAATTCCAGTTTATTAATTGGTCAACTTGAACCAACTGATATTATAAAAGTAAGAAAGAAGTGAAAACTTCTTTTTTGTTATAAGGGTGCTTTAGTGTTATAATCATTTAGGAAGTATAGAGGGGAACAAAATGACAATTGAAGAAGAATTATTTCAAAATACGAAAGTTGATATAGTAAAGCTTCTAAACTATGGTTTTAGAAAGGAAAATGACAGATACCAGTATATAAAAAAGATTTTAACTAATAGTTTTGCAGTCACGATTAAAGTGGATTTCAAAGGCAATGTTAAAAGCCAGGTCTATGATTTAGTAGGAGAAGATGAATACACAAGCTTTCGCATAACAAATAATATGGGCTCATTAGCCGCCCAAGTTAAAGAGGAATTAGCAAATTTATTAATTGATATTCGCAAAAACTGTTTTACTAAGGTTGATTTTAAAAGTGAACAAGCGAATAGAATAGCCTTAGCTATTAAGGATAGGTTTGGCGATAATCCCGAATTTTTATGGCAAAAATTACCGGGTTATGCAGTATTAGAAACCCTACTAATAGGAAATGGTATGCCCTTATTATGAATATTTCTAAAAGTAAATTAGGTAAGGGCAAAGGCTATGTTGAAATTCTTAACCTTAAACTAATAGAAGAAAAAACGCAAAAACTGTTACAAAGAAAAGGATTCTATCCCTCTTATCATATGAAAAAAGCGGATTGGATTACTATTGTTTTAGATGATACTATAGCGAATACAGAAATGATGCAGTATGTTAGCGAAAGTCATCAGGCAACAGAAGTGTTGGCAGAATGGATTATACCAGCTAATCCTAAATATTATGATATGCTTACTTGCTTTGATGCTACAGATACAATTATTTGGAAACAATCAAGTAACATTAAGGTAAATGATATAGTTTATATTTATGTTGGAAGCCCTTATTCCGCTCTTTTCTATAAATGTCAAGCACTAGAAGTAAATATTCCTTATTCCTATCAAACTAAAGATTTGACAATTAAAAATGTCATGCGTATAAAATTAATAAAAAAATATGATCAAGATAAATTTCCTTTTGCTATACTTAAAGAATTAGGGGTAAGAGCTATTAGATGGCCAAGGCTTATAACAAAAGAATTAAGTGACGCTTTAAATAAAGAATAGGGTGGTTTTAGGGCCACCCTACTTTTCATATATTAAAATAAAAAAACTTCCACAAAGGAAGTTTAATATGCTTTTGGAGCAGGTGATGAGAATCGAACTCACGTAGTTAGCTTGGAAGGCTAAAGTTCTACCATTGAACTACACCTGCAAAATGGTCGGGAAAACAGGATTCGAACCTGCGACATCTTGGTCCCAAACCAAGCGCTCTACCAAGCTGAGCTATTTCCCGACGTAAGTTAAATAAATATGAAATTTAAATGGCGCGCCCGAGAGGACTCGAACCCCTAACCTTTTGATCCGTAGTCAAACGTTCTATCCAGTTGAACTACGGGCGCATTATACGCTGGCGGTTCAGACGGGACTCGAACCCGCGATCTCCAGTGTGACAGACTGACATGTTAACCAACTACACTACTGAACCAACGTGCTTTATTATGATATCACAATTAATTCATAATAGCAAGAGTTTTTTTCATATCTTGTCTCAAGCATTAGTAAGTATACTCTTTTTTTGCTTTTAGGTCAAGTATTACTTTCAAAAAAAACAAAAAAATGTTATAATTTTTGCGTTTAAGGCAGGTGGTATTGTGAATAGCTACAAAAATCCGATTATTCTACAAGATTTTTCTGATCCTGATGCTATTAGGGTGGGTAATGACTTTTTTATGGTTGCTTCCAGCTTTAATTATATGCCTGGCCTACCTGTTTTACATTCTAAAAATTTAGTCGAGTGGGAACTAATTAATTATGTTTATGAAAGCTTTCCGCTTGCTAAATTTGCTGAAGTAGTACCAGGGCATGGTGCTTGGGCCCCTAGTATTAGATATCATGAAGGAATTTATTACGTAATGATACCTACTCCGGATGAAGGTTTATTTGTTAGTAGAACTAATGATCCGTTTGGCAAATGGGAAACACCTTATTTATTAGTACCAGGTCAAGGCCTAGAGGATCCATGTCCAATTTGGGTTAATGATAAATGCTACGTCATCCATGGCTATGTAAAGAGTCGCTGTGGTTTTAATAGTAAGCTTGGTTTAATTGAATGTGATAAAACCTTAAGCAAAGTCCTAAGTCCCAGTGTAGTTATTTATGATGGTCATAATGATAACCCAACGATTGAAGGTCCTAAATTTAATTACCGAAATGGCTATTTTTATATTTTAGCCCCAGCTGGTAGTGTTTATTCTGGTTGGCAGACTTGTCTAAGAAGTAAAAATATTTATGGTCCTTATGAAACGAAGATTGTTTTAGCAACAGGTGGTACTAAAATTAATGGACCACATCAAGGGGCTTTAGTTGATATTGATGATAATGATAATTGGGCATTTCTACATTTTAGAGATATGGATGCTTATGGTAGAGTTCTTTACTTAGAACCAGTTACATGGTTAAATGATTGGCCAATTCCAGGTTATGTAGCCGACCCACTTTTATTTGGTACGCCAGTAGAAGAAGGAAGTTATCCAATTGATTTAAAAACTGATTATCAAATTCCCTTAAGTGATGAATTTAAAAAGCAGCTTAACCTATCTTGGCAAACCCAGGCTAATCCAAGACCAGAATGGTCTTATATGGATAAAGGTTTTAATCTCTTAGCTAGCTATCAGGATAAGTCATTAAAATACCTACCTAATTTCTATTCTGAAAAAATTGGTTATTTTAATTTTACGATTAAAACTAAACTTGATATAACTAGACTTGAAATATCAGCTAGTGCGGGACTTGCTTATATGGGACTTATTTATAGTGCTATTGCCTTAGAAAAAGGTATAGACACCAATTATATTAATATTATTAAGTTTGAAAATGAAAAGGAAGAGGTAGTAGAAAAAATACCTTATGAGAATAATTCTATTGTTTTTAAACTTAAATACATAGAACCAGATTCCTATTTACTAGGTTATAATAATATTTGGTTAAAAGAAAAATTTAAAGCTTTAAAGGGAGCTTGGGTTGGTGGTAGAGTTGGACTATTTGCCCGCGGAAAAGGTCTAAACTACGCTAATTTTAAATATTTTAGAATAAAGGAAAATTAACATGAAAGAAAATGAACGTTTTATATTAGATATTAAAAGATTAGGCATTAACGGGGAAGGTATTGGTTTTTATAATAAACTTGCTGTTTTTGTTAAAAATGCCATTCCTGGTGAAGGTATTGATGTGGAAGTAACGAAAGTCTTACCTAAGATGGCTTTTGCTAAAGCTATTGAATGGAAGAAGGTTTCTCCAAGCCGGGTTGAACCTAAATGCATGTATTATGAGCGCTGTGGTGCTTGTCAAGTTATGCATATTGATAATAAAAAAATGGGTGAATTTAAAAGAGAGGCAGTTATTGAGGCTCTTAAGCGTTATACTAAGCTTAATCCATCTAGCTTTGAAATTAAACCAACTATAGTGATGGAAGAACCATATAACTATCGAAATAAATCAACTCTTATTGTTAGAAGAGAAATGGGTAAAAATGCCGTAGCTATGATTGAAGAAAATAGTAATCGTCATTTCGCGATTAAAACCTGCTTAGTTCAAGATGAAAAAATTAATGAAATCAATGCTAAAATTATAGCTTTATCTAATCACCTAGATATCAAATCCTTTGGCTGCGAAAAATATAGCTGGCGTTATTTAGTAACTAGAGTAACAAAAGGTACTAGAGAAAGTTTAGTTTGTTTAGTAGTTTATAAATATAATGAAGAAATAGCTAAATTTGCAGATATGATTGTTAAAGAAAAGCTTGCTGATTCAGTCTATGTTAATATTAATGCTGATGATAAGACCCATGAAATATTTGGCCCAGAAACGATTTATGTTGGTGGTAAAAAATCTATCATTGAAAATATTGATAAATATAAATTTAATATATATCCTACTACTTTCTTCCAATTAAATACCAAACAAACAGAAGTGTTATATGCTGAAGTTAAAAAAGCAGCAAAATTAACCCATCAGGAAAGAGTACTAGATGCTTTCTGTGGCGTTGGTACTATTGCGAGCTACGTTGCTAATGTAAGTAAAGAAGTAATAGGTATTGAATATAATAAAGAAGCTATTGAGGCTGCTAAAGAAAATTTAGCTTTAAATAAAATTAAAAATGTTAAGTTTTACCAAGGTAATACCGCTAAGCTTTTACCAAAACTAATTAGTAAGGACTTAACATTTGATGTAGCTATTTTTGATCCACCTAGAACAGGTCTTGGCGAAGATGTCTTAAATACTATTATGAAAAGTAATATTAAAAGAATAGTATATGTTTCTTGTAATCCTTCAACCTTAGCTAAAGATTTAGCTGTTTTAGCTAATAAATATAAGATTAGATACATTCAACCTGTAGATATGTTCCCTCAAACTTCACATGTTGAGTCTATCACATTACTAGATCTAAAAAAGTGATTTTAAAAGTCAAAAAAACAGTGCCATTCCTAGATAATTTCTAGTTTTGGCTCTTTTTTATAGAATGAATATTTTTACCTTGAAAGTGATAGGGTTGTCCGTTCATATTCCATAAAATGACTAGATAAAGGGCTCAAACCTTGTTCGTGGAAACATATAATGACTAGATGGAAATTTCCTTGTTTTTTTCAACTATCATAGATGTAGAACTAAACAAGTGACTAGATGGAGTGAGGATAAATGAAAAAATGTATAATAAAATTGTTTATATCTTTTGAGCCGATTTGTGATATAATAAAAATAATGTTGATGCCGTTTTTTTAGGGAGACATATTATTATGATAAGACTACAAGATTTTTTAGGTGTTGCTGATTTAGAATTAAATAAATATAAAATTCATTTTGCAAGAGGCGGAGTAAGACCAGAAGAGGCTAAGGAAGTATTTTATGTCGGTGAGTTCCAATCTTGGCAAGAACGTCAAACTAAAAAGAATTTTGAACGTGAATATGTAATTTCCTTGATTTGGATTGAAAAGAATAAATGGTTATATGCGGGTGTCTATGAAGTAGATCATAGTGTTAGACCAAAGCCAATTGAAAATCCTAAAGATAACTGGAAAGGTTGGAAATATAAAACAATAAAGACAAATGTTCAAGAAGATATGATTGGTCGTGTTGTGTTTTATTATGAGAAAAACTTTAGAGCTTCATATCCATGTTTAGAACTTGAACCTAGCAATGCTATAGAGCCACGAAATATGGAAATATGTAAGATTTATGAGGAAAGATTAGCTGTTGATGACTTTACTGGTTTTGATGAAGTAAATATTAGTTATGATATTTTAAAAGTCATAGTCAATAAAAAGATTAAATCCCGGTACCAGAAAAAGCTATATCGGCTTTTATAGACTTCAGCTCTATTTACTAGCGCCATTTTTGTAGTGGCCTATAATTGCCGAAATATACAACATGCATAACATAATTTAAAGATTCATACTACAATACAATAAAATGTATTGACATTTTATAAAGAATTTATGAAGGACTAGACAAAACTCTGATTTTCTTAATACAATACTAAGATTTTATATGGTAAAATGTTAAAGGGATGGTTATAACATGAATGATAAAGTAGAAATTGACTTTCATAGCAATAAATTTTTAATTTTAAAAAAATATATAGATGCTCTCTTAAAATTAAATATTATAGTGGATAATGATTATTTAGATAAACTTAAACTGTATAAAGATCCATGTGAGGATTTTTCTAATTTTTCCATCCAACGATTAATTATTTGCGATTACTACAATAGAATGGTATATTCATCGGAACATGGTCTTGGTAGAATTGTTGTGGAATTAAATGGGAACTATAAATATTATGATAATTTAGTTGAAGCTATATTGGATAATTATGAAGTAGAGCCCAAATTTAATTTTGAGTTTCTACATAATAAACAAATATATCCATTTGATAGTAAAATAAATTTTTTTGGAGCTGATATAATAATTAAGGAATCTAATCCATACTTGCAAGAGTTAAACAAACTAGCACATAATATATATGTTTGGAAGGAAGGAAGAAGGTCAGAAAAGATATTCAATGACCCATATTTTAGAAATAAAATAGGTAATATGACAATTGATGAGTTTAGAGTTCAAAGAACTAAATTTATGGCTTTTACACTCGGCGAAATTATTATGAGCATAGATGAAATGCCTGTAGAAGCAAATGAAAGAAAAAATTTAAATTTACAAGCTTATAGAGATTGTTTAGATAGATTATTAAATAGATATTCCAAAAACGGCAAAACCATATTTAAAGAAATCACAAATATTGATGAGTATAAAAATAGTATAGGAATATATGTTTTATGCTTAGATAATGAATTAGGATATTACATTGGTAAAACAAAGGTGTCTATTAAGAAAAGAATTATTCAACATTTCAAGAAGCCTAACTCGCATTTTGATGAAGTTCACAAATATGACGATATTAAAAGGATATTTGTACTAGAATTGCCAGTAGAATATATAGACCTTGTTGAACAAGATTGTATATCATATATACCAAATAATTATTTGTATAATGTTATGGCTGGTGGAAATTCTATAATAGTAATTGATAGTGACTACTATAATGCTAAGAATTATGGGTTGGATGAAGAAATGTTAAATAAAATTATTGATGACTGTATAATTAAATAGTTGTTAGTTAGAATAATGGGAAGACTTTAATAATTTATAAACGCTATAGTAATAGTGTAGAATTTTGGCCTTCAAAAATGATACGTGAAAAGCCCCTATTTCTAGGGGTTGATATATAAGCAGCACTAAAAAGGGTTCTCTAAATTTTTAGTAGTATTTGTACTTTTTGAGCTTAAACTAAAAAGTAGTATAGCTATAAACAGAAAGTAGTATTTCTTTAAATTTTGAATACTATAATAATGAATGAAATGGGCAGTTTAATAGTAAGCGTGTAATATAAGACGTATACTAAAAAATAAAGGTTACTGAATAGTCCTAGAAATACTAAGACATCAGTAACCTTTTATTTGCATTCTTAAAAAGCCTAATTACTTATCTTTTTTGTAAGCGTGTAATATGTGAAGAACTAATTATCTAGCCGCTTTATTTTTTACGCTTACATAAACTAAGCTAATCTGATCTCAGTATTACATAGCAGTACGATATCAAAAAAGCAAAAAAATAAAACCGCCCATTATCAAACTATAATAGGGCGGTTTTTTGTGATGATAGGTATATTAATTAATATAATTTTGTATAATTTTAATTTGTTATTATTTTGTCCATTTTATTAAAAGAAGTCTTTAGTGTTATCTATATTTTTTCTTGATTGTTTTTCTAATGACTTCAAAATCCTTTCATGTCCGGAAATGACAATTTTTGATTGTTTTAAAAATGTAAAATTAACTTTTGTATTAAGTAGTTTATTAATGATGTTTTTAGAATCACTACTATTTCTAACATATATATACGTATCAACATATACAATTAATATTTCATCATCAAGATAAAACTTAATAAACTCTATCCTTCTAGTTTTTGTATATTTATTAAACTCTTTAGCTAACTTTACCTTCTTTGGAGTATCTGCTTTTTGATCAATAGATTGGTGTTTTATATCTTTATTTAGCTTAAATAGTAGTAGAATAAAAGATAAACTATAAATGAAACCGACGATTAAAAAAATAATAATCAATACAACTATAGTATATATAAAAATCACACCATCATGATTATATAAATCTTTTATAGATAAAATTGGAATAATTGTAAAAAGGGATATAAGTATTAAGGATGATATTATGCCAATACATCCTTCTAAACGAAGTTTCTTTTTAAGATCTTTCAATTTATATAATAATCTACCATTAAAAATAGAATCAACAGGAGTTGTTTCAATATAGTTATCAATTATTGTTTTTAGTTCAGGTAATAAGTTAAAGATAGATTCTATGAAGAAATCAAGATTTGGGAAATTATTTATTTTAATATTTAACTCTTTTATCGCAATACTTTCCTGATTATATTTCGCAGGTGGTAGTAGTGCATAAATTATGGAATCTTCTTTTATTGTGAATAAAATTGTAAACTGTCGATAATCTAATGAGAAAAACATCTCATTAAAACCATTAATAATTCCGTATGTTAAACTATTTAATTTTTGATTACTTTTTAATCTACGGATGAAATCTTCAAGATGTTCTTCGTAAATTAAGATATATAGTTTCTCGCTATTAGAGAGGCTCGTTTTGTTTTTTAATTTTAAATATAATGATTTTAATTTACGTTCTTTAAAAAAATCTTTAGTAAATGGGATAGAAAGCACTCCAAGAAAAATAATTCCAATGACTAATATTACTAATATTTTTATAACTGAAGCCTTAATAATATTATTATCCCAATTTAATATAATAACCAAAAAAAATATAAAAATTAAAATTATAGTCATAATTGTCTCGACTTTCTTTTTCATATAAAACTCTCCATATAAAACAATCATTTGGATACATTTTAGCATATGATATAAATTATGTATAGTACAATGTTATTAAAAGCAATGTGTGCTTGAACTAGCATCATTTTGTATATTTCGGCAATTCCCTGCCAGGTATCTCGGCAATTGTAGGCCACTGCCAAAAGGGCGCTAGCCAATAGAGCCGAAGGCTGAAAAAGCCGATAGTTAAATTGCTTTATTTCTTTCACTAAAAATGAAATATTTAATTTAGCTATACACTAATAGAGACATTTTCACTTTTTTAATGTGTACTTTTGCTATTCCCTTTATATTAAGTACAATAATTTACTTTAAAAAAGAAAAGAATCATAAACTAAAAGTGTGTTATAAATATGGGCCCTAAAATGCGGGCTCTTTTCTTTTGAGATTAGTGTTTCATGCCGAAATAAGAAAGAAGTTGTTTTCCAACAATTGAAAAGTGCATTATAGATGATAAATGTTCAAATTCGACATACCTCACACATTTAGTTAACCACATTGTTAAATGCTAGAAAGTGATTTTATAATCCGAAAAAAAGTACCACTTTACATTATTTAAATCCCCTTTATAAGCAAATTTATAATTTTTACATATAATGTGGGAAAAAATTTTTTATTCCCTAATATAATGTGTAAAAATAAATGGATTTTGCTATTTTTTTGTGTTAAAATATTTTTGAGGTGAGTATATTTATGTATTTAAAAAGAAAAATTGATTATTTTTTAAAACAATGGAAGGAAGATAAGGAACATAAACCACTTATAGTAAAAGGGGCTAGACAAGTCGGTAAAACTGAATCTATACTTCATTTTGCCAAAGAAAATTATTCTAATATAATATATATTAATTTTGCATTAGAAAAAAAATATACAAAAATCCTTGATGATGGCTATGATGTTGACTCAATAATTAAAAATATTACATTAGTAAATTCCAGCATAGACTTCCAGAAAAGAGAAACAATAATAATATTTGATGAGATTCAAGAATATCCTGATATTGCAACAACTTTAAAGGCTTTTAAAATAGATGGAAGATATGATGTAATTTGTAGTGGTTCTATGCTTGGTATTAATTATAATAGAATCCATAGCAATAGCGTTGGCTATAAAACAGATTACGAAATGTATTCACTAGACTTTGAAGAATTTTTATGGGCTAAAGGTTACAATGAAGAAAATATAAAGGATATATTTAATCATATGGTGGAATTAAAACCATTTAGTGATAATCAATTAAGAGTCTATAAAAGTCTATTTCTAGACTATTGTGTATTAGGTGGTATGCCAGATGTAGTAAGAACATATATTACTACTAAATCTTTTACAAACACTTTAAATATTCAAAGGCAGATAATGCTAGATTATGAAGAGGATGCTAGAAAATACGCAATTGGTTTGGATCAAACAAAAATTTTAAGTGTATATCGAATTGTTCCATCACAATTAGGTAAAGAAAATAAAAAATTTCAATTTAATAAAATAGCAAAAAATGCTCGTTCAAGAGAATATTCTGGCTGTATAGATTGGTTGATAGATGCAAGAGTAGTTATGCAATGTAATTGTTTGTTATATCCTGAATTACCACTAAAAGGAAATGCAGATGAATCAAAATATAAGTTGTATTATCCAGACACAGGACTTCTTGTAGCGAGTCTTGATGATGAAGCACAAGAAGATTTAAGAATGAATAAGAATCTCGGGGTTTACAAAGGCGCATTATATGAAAATTTCGTGGCCGAAGCATTCTTAAAACAAGGTTTAGGATTATTTTATTACAAAAAAGATAATTCGACATTAGAAGAAGATTTTTTTGCTAGAACTAAAGATAGTTTAGTTCCAATTGAAGTTAAATCAAATTCCAATAAATCAAAATCATTAAGTTCATTAATAAAAAATGAAAATTATCATGACATAAATTTCGGAATTAAATTGGGTGATTTCAATGTGGGATTAGCCAATAATATTTATACATTTCCATATTTTTGTTCCTTCTTATTAAAAGAATTTTTAAAATCCAAATAGTTATAATTTTATTAATTTATAAGGAATATTAATAGATATGAATGTGAAAGAAATGAAAAATAAATTATAGATGAATTTGATTATTTATATGAAGATTGTATGATGACAGAAAACATTGAAATTAAGAAAACATTTGTAGCAAGGGAGATGGCATTTATTTCAAAAATCAAATACCCAGACAATGAAAATGATGATAAACTTTATAATATTCACTGATTACAGAATTATGAAATTTGATGATTAAATCATCAAGCCAAGTTTCTACATTATACATATTAGCAAAAGAATTAAAATTTCTATATTCGTTTAATAACTCATAAGCTTTTTTTAACTTTAAATCAATTGATAAGATGAAAATGATTTGCACAGACTAAGGTATAAGAAAATTGTAAATATATATGAGCTACCCATCTATATACGTTATATAAATTCATTAAGAAGTATTTCGCTCATCTAAAGGAGTTTTAGAAAAATAGTCACATAAATCCTCTTTATTACAAGGAGGTAAGACATCAACAAAATGAAGATGATTGGTATTAATATGTTTAATAATATTATTTTTATGACATGTTTATTGTTGATTAGATTATATGTCTCATTTGACTTTTTGATATCTATGTAAGAGGGTGATATGCCCAGTCTTAATAAGGACTCTTTGTCTATAATAATCCTCCCTTTGTTATAAGTCTAAACACATAAATTATAGCAAAATGGGATTTCCACATCTATTTATTTAAATGTTCATTTTTTGTTGTTTTGCCATAATAAATATTATATAATAATATTAACGGTGGTGAATTAACAATGATATACGATTATCAGAGTCTAATGGTTAAATATAAGAATTATGCTAATATTAATCAAAAAATAAGTATCGAATGTAAAAGTGGTAATTTGATAAGAATTAAAAGAGGCTTATTTACGGATGACTTAGATAATGATAAAGAATTAATTGCGAATGTTTGTTATAGCCCCTCTTATATATCATTTGAATATGCACTTAGCTATTATGGTATCATTCCTGAATATGTATCTACATACACTTCAGCTGTATATGGCAAAAAAAATAATAAATTTTATAGTGTAGAAAGTGCTTCATTTGAATATAAAAGTATACCAAATAGTGTTTTTTTTAAGGGAATAACTATTATGAAAAATAAAAAGGGGTATAGTTACAAAATAGCAACCAAAGAAAAGGCTTTATGCGATTTATTATACTCCAAGTATTCAGTTAGAAGTTTAGCTGATCTAAAGGTCTTATTATTTGAAGATTTGCGAATTAATTATGAAGAACTATTGATATTAGATAAAGAATTTATTAAAGAAATTGTACCTCTTTATCATTCAAATACACTTAATACCTTTTTAAAATATATTTTAAAGGAGATTAAATAAATGTTATCGACTATTGAGGAATTAATTAATACATATGATCCTAAGAATACAAATGAAATGAAATTGGCGCTTAGAGAAGTAGTGCAAAATATAGTTTTAATAGGACTAAGCAGAGCTAATTTCTTTTCTAAAGCTTCTTTTTATGGTGGTACAGCATTAAGAATATTTTATGGATTAAATAGATATTCAGAGGACTTAGACTTTACTTTAAATGCGGTAGATGAATCTTTCACCTTAGAACCATATGTTAACTCAATCAAAGAAGTGGCTCTTTCCTATGGTTTTAATATGAATGTTGAGATAAAAGCTAAAAAGATAAGCACTCCAATAGAAAGTGCATTTGCTAAATTAAATACATATCAAACATTTATAAGTTTAGGTGTTAATGAGAATCTAACTAATATATTGCATAAGGACGAAACACTAAAAGTAAAGTTTGAAGTAGATTGTAATCCATCTTTGGGATTTAATGTGGAAAATAAATGGATAATAAATCCGGAATTTGCTACAGTTAATGTACTTGATTTAGCAAGCTTATTTGCAGGAAAACTTCATGCTATTTTATGTAGAAGTTATAAAAATAATGTTAAAGGTAGAGATTACTATGATTTTATCTTTTACATTAACAAAGGTATTAAACCTAATTTATTATATTTAAAAAATAAGCTCATAGAATCAAATAAGCTAAGTGAAACTGATGATTTTAATATTGATGTCCTGAAGACAATGTTAATAAATCGCTTTAATGAAGTAGATTTTAATCAGGTTAAGCAGGATGCTCAAAAATTCACTATAAAAAATGAAAATTTAAACTTTTATTGTAAGGAACTATTTATTGATTGTTTAAATAGATTATAGATTTATTAGTAGATATAATAACCTACTTTTAGAAGTGTTAGAATAGATATATGATAAATTATTTACGAAAGGGTGAAACTAGTAACAGGTTGTTTATCTAAATGGATTTTGAAATGAAGTATGTGGTAATAGGATAGATGAAATTAGCTGATAATAATTATTAGAGAGGATGGTTTGCTTTTATGAATATGACATGGATAGATTTTTATACTAAGTTTGCTTATAAATTATTAGCGTTTAAACATAATAGGAATGAATTAATTAAAAAGATTATAAAGGCATTTGAAAGTGTTAAAGTAGCAGTTCCTACTATTGAGGAAAACAATAATGAAATAATAGATTTAGACCCGTTCACTATATATGCTTTTTTTAATAGACAAATCAAAGAAGAAACACGTAAGTCAATTATTAAAACATTCAACCACGAATTTGCTGTTGGTTCGGCAACGCCTACAGATTTTATTGGTATACCAGTGGTTAATAATATGATGACAGCTTTCTTTGCTTTTAAAAGCAAAAGAAAAGAACACGATATTGATAATTTATGGGAAATGTTTGAAACAGCTATCAATTATAGCAAAGACTCTTCTTATAAAGAACAGTTTATAAAATGGTATGATATTTGTCAAAAACAATTTGGTGTCAAGTGGAATTTGACAATGGCTTTCTTTTGGATTAATCCTGAATTTTATATTAGTTTAGATTCTAGAAATAGATGGTATATGTCACGATATGAATATTTTGATGAAGAATTTATCGAATTTATGAAGGAACATCATGCAGGAGAAAAAGCTAGTCACGTTCCATCTGGCAATGAATATATTGAGGTTAGGGAGAAATGTTTAGATTATATTTCTAAGACTAATAAATATGCTAATCTAATAGAACTCTCTCATAGTGCGTGGTTTATATCGGAAGATGTTAATGATAAAATTAGGGAAAGTGAAAAGGAAAAACCGCTAGATGAAAGGGGAATTCATACATGGATATATTCACCTGGTGACAATGCTAGTCATTTAGATGAATTTGTTAAAGAGGGTATATTTGGCATCGGCTGGGATGGAATTGATAATCCAGCACAGTATGAATCAAGAGAAGATTTGCGTCTAGCGCTAAAAGAAATATATCATGACAATAAGTCACATAGGAATGACTCTTTGTGCATCTGGCAATTTATGCACGATATTCAAATTGGTGATGTTATTTTTGCTAAAAAAGGTCGTTCGGAAATTGTTGCTAGAGGTATTGTTACATCAGATTATAAATATGATGAAACTAAAAAGAGTTATAAAAATATAAGGGAGATTGATTGGACAGATGTTGGCTCTTGGCCATATCCAGGTACCGCTGCTTTAAAAACTTTGACAGATATAACTGTATATACAGAAAATGTTAATCAATTGAATGCCCTTTTTGACGACAATGATGGCGAGGAAATTAATGAATCACCAACCAATTTAATAACTTATACATCTAAAGGGTTTTTAGATGAAGTTTATATGGATAAAGATACATATATAAAAATTACTAAATTACTTGCAAACAAAAAGAATATAATTCTTCAAGGAGCTCCTGGAGTAGGAAAATCATTTGTAGCTAAGCGTTTAGCATATTCCATTATGGGCGTTAAAGATATTAATAGGGTTGAATATATACAATTTCATCAAAGTTATTCATATGAAGACTTTATTATGGGCTATAGGCCAAATGAAAAAGGTTTTGTGTTGGAATACGGGTCATTTTATAAATTTTGTAAAAAAGCTGCAGATGATATGGATAACAAATATTTTTTCATTATTGATGAAATTAATAGAGGTAATTTAAACAAAATTTTTGGTGAGCTATTCTTGCTTTTAGAAGCTGATAAACGCGATGATACAAAGATAAAATTGTTATATTCAAACGAATTATTCACTATACCATCAAATTTGTATATTATAGGATTAATGAATACAGCTGATAGGAGCTTGGCCATGATGGACTATGCATTAAGAAGAAGATTTGCTTTTTATACAATTTATCCTGCTTTTAATAATGATACATTCAAGACATATCAACATTCTTTAGATTCAGAAGACTTCAATAGGCTTATTGAAACAGTTAAGTCCTTAAATATTGATATCGCTAATGATGAGTCATTGGGTAAAGGCTTTTTAATTGGACATAGCTATTTTTCTAGATTAAATAAGAACATAGCGATTAAAGAGTCTTTAAGGGACATTGTTGAATATGAGTTAATACCATTACTTGAAGAATATTGGTATGATGATAAGTCTAAAGTTATGGAATGGGCAGACAAATTAAGAGGTAGCATTAAATGATTCCTATAAAAAATATATATTATATGCTTTCCTATGCATTTAGTATTTTAAGAGAGGAAAAGTTTAAAAAAGTCGAGATAGAAGAATTTGACAATATATTTGAGATGCTGGCTTCAATTATATCTAAGGCAACTAGTTCATTAATTAAAAGAGGATTAGGTAAAAATTATATTTTGAGGATAGAGGAGACTTCACTACCACATGGCAAAATAGATATTGCAGGTTCAATTAAAAGCAACCTAATAAATAAGCATAAACTTATTTGCGAGTATGATGATTATCTACCAGATACATATTTGAACCAAATAATAAAGTTGACTATGATGTTATTAATAAAACAAGAAATAAATTTAAAGTTCAAAAAAGAACT
>CALUXJ010000013.1 GCA_944324725.1 uncultured Acholeplasmatales bacterium | reverse complement strand
CTCAATTTCTCTTATCGAAATTGTTTGTTTTTTAATTTCGACACGCTTCGTCATATATAGTTTTCAAAGATTAAATTCTTTTTTTGCTTGTTGTCAAGCAGTTATTAAGTATACCACAAGATTGAGTTAGTGTCAACGATTATTTTGATTTTTTTCAAAATCTTTTTTTGATTCTAATCGTTTTAACCACTCTCGTGGAAACCTTGCTTATTCTATCATTTTCAAAACGACTTGTAAAGAGTTATTTTCACTTTTTTCATTTTTTTGTTTTTGACTTATTACTCTTTCAATTTTTGAATTTCTTCTATCGTCAATTCACGCCAACTACCAAGTCCTAAATTTGCTAACGTCAAATTTTTCATTCTAATTCTTTGTAAATATATCACTTCTCCACCTAATTCTTGGACAATACGTTTTACTTCATGATACTTTCCTTCGGTAATTATGATTTCCCCTTCCTCTTCGTTTATGATTTCTAATTTGGCTGGCTTACTGATGTATTCATTATTAATATTTATACCATTTAAACAACGTTGAACTGCATCAGCTACTAAAGTTCCTGTATATCTAAAATAATATTCTTTTTCTACCTCGTGTTTAGGCTTCAAAAGATTGTGGGCTAAAGCACCATCGTTGGTAATTATTAATAATCCCTCTGTATCAATATCTAGTCGTCCCACCGGAAAAAGTCCATTATAGTAAGGAACTAATTCTAAAACTGTTGGATAATTATCACTTATCGTTGCTGAAATATAGCCTTGAGGTTTGTTGATTAGATAATATTTATATGTTTCATAATGAATATTTTCATCGTAAATTGTAATTGCATCAGTTTCTTCTATTTTATAGTCATCATTTAGAACGACTTCTTCATTTACCTTAACATAGCCTTTTCTTATTAATTCTTTTACTTCTTTTCTGCTTCCATACCCCATATGCGCTAAGGCTTTATCTAAACGTATCATTTTTTCCTCCTTAAACACTTTATTTATACCAAGAAAAAGTTTATAATACTTCCCGGTGAAATTATGAACATTTTAGTAACTATTAATAATAAATATGTACCCTATTTAATATCTATGTTGCGTTCTTTAATATATTATAATCATAACCAAGATATTAATCTTTTTATCATAAGTCAAGATGTTACTGAAGACATTTTAGCAAAGTACCAAACTTTTGTAAATGGGATAAAAATAAAGATTATGAAATTTGATGATAGCCTACTAATTGATGCCCCTACTTCTAAACGTTATCCAAAAACTATCTATTATAGGCTTTTTGCTTATAAAGTTTTACCAGCAAACCTTGAACGTATTTTATACTTAGATCCAGATATTATTATTAATGGCGATTTAACTGACTTATATAATATGGATTTTGCTGGTAATGCCTTAATTGGGGCTACTACTATCAAAGAACCTTTGCGTAAATTTAATGAAATAAAAAATAAAGCGCCAAAAGGAGCACCTTACCTTAATACTGGTGTATTATTAATGAATTTAGATTATTTACGAGCCAATACTAATGACGAACTTATTTATAATTATATTGCTGATAGGCATCGTTATTTTACATTACCTGACCAAGATATTATAAGTGCCCTATATGGTGAACATATTAAATTAGTTCCAGCTGATATTTATAATTTATCTGATCGTGGTATCAAATTTCATAATCTATATAATGAAAAAAATAAGATTGATTTTACTTGGGTTCTAAATAATACCAAAATTATTCATTTCTATGGTCGTAATAAACCTTGGTTAGACGACTATCATGGTATTTTAAAACCATTCTATGATAAATTTAAAATCCAATAAAAGTACCTAAAAAATAGGTGCTTTTTAATTATTTAGTAATTTATTATACCATTTATTTATATTTTATAATAAAATATAGCTAGAATTCATATATAGGAGGTAATTTATGGAACTTAGACTCTTAAAGTACTTTTTAGCGATTGCGAGAGAGCAAAACATTTCTAAGGCTGCTATATTTTTAAATACTACTCAACCTAATTTATCTAGACAAATGCAAATGCTTGAGGATGAAATAGGTAAACCTCTTTTTATTAGGAATAACAAAAAGATGCTTTTGACGGAAACAGGTATCTTACTAAGAAAAAGGGCGGAAGAAATTATCGCTTTAACTGAACAAACAACCCAAGAATTAAAAAATTTAGATTATGAAGAAATAATCGGTCAAATAAATATTGGGGCTGGCGAATCGCAAAGTCTTGCTATCATCTCCCATACTATTAAGCAAATTCAAACCATATATCCTAAAATTATATTTAATTTCTATACAGGAGATACCAATGAAATTGCGCATAAATTAGATGCTGGTCTCATTGATTTTGGTATTTTAATTGAACCTTATGATTTAGAAAAATATAACCATATTGCCTTACCAAGACTAGATAATTGGGGAATCCTAATGCATAAAGATATGTCACTTGCTACAAAAGAACAAATCAAAGTTGAAGATTTATGGGATGTACCTTTACTTATTTCTAGACATTCTAATGATAATAATTTTATTACTAATTGGTTGGGAAAAAACTTTTCTGAACTCAATGTGGTTGCGACTTATAATTTGATATTTAATGCGGCTTTAATGGTCAAAGATAAAATAGGCTATGCCTTAACCTTAGAAGATTTATATAATACAAATGGAACTAATCTTCTTTTTAAACCAATTACGCCTCATTTAACATCTAAATTGCATATTGCCTGGAAGAAATATGCTATATTGACTAAACCAGCTCAACTATTTTTAGAATACTTTGATAAAAATTTAAAATAGGAGTTAACATGCAAAAATTACAACAATTACACGATTATTTAAACAAAAAAATGTATCTTCCCCTTTTGTTTTTAATCTTATTAATAATGTCATTTTGTTTTGAAAGCCCGCAAGTAATGTTTTATGGCTATCAAAAAATCATGCTTTCTTCGTCCATCCTATTAACAGATTACTTTGCCGTTGGGGGAATGGGAGCCACCTTTTTTAATGGTGCAACTGTATTATTGTTTAATATGCTTCTTTTACGTCTTTTACGAGTTGATTATTCAGGACCAGTTTTTGCAGGACTAATGATGATAGTAGGTTTCTCCTTTTTTGGTAAAAACCTTATTAATACTTTGCCTATTTACTTAGGTATATTTATTCACTGCTACCTTAGACGCACAAATGTCAAAAGCTTAGCAGTTCTCCTCCTATTTTCAAGTGGTATCTCCCCTCTTGTAAGCTACTGCATCTTTGGGGCTAATTTAGCACTTTATTATGGTATACCTTTAGGTATTGTTTGTGGTTTAGTAGCAGGATTTATCTTACCTGCTTTAGTCGGGACTGTCTTAAAATTTACTGGTGGTTATAACCTCTATAATGTTGGGTTTGCTCTTGGTGTAATATCCGTTTTCTTTTATGGTCTCTTTAATCTTTTAGGCTTTGATGTTAATTTGGCTAGTTTAATTGATAACACCCATCGGCTTTTTTTAATTCTTATTTTATTTAGTTTATGTGCCCTATTTATTTTATATGGCCTATCTGGTGGCAAGAAAGTTCTTAAGGAATACTGGCTAATTTTAAAAGAATCTGGACGTTTGATTTCCGATTTTAAAGAAAAATACTCCAATAAAGCTATCTTTCTTAATATGGGTATTTTAGGTCTAGCTTCTTCATTACTAATTTATTTTATTAGAGATATTCCTGTTAATGGTATTATGTTTGGAACAGTTATTTCAATAATTGGCTTTGCCGCTTATGGTATTCATATTCGCAATGTCTTTCCTCTTTGGCTAGGAGCATTTATTTATATATTAATATCTCCTAACAAATTTAATAGTATTTCAACCGGTATGGCTCTATTTTTTGTAACAAGCCTAGCCCCTTTAGCTGGAACATATGGTATTATTGTTGGTATAATAGCTGGCTTTTGCCACCTTTTAATTAACCCTTTCTTCATTTCTTTTCAAGGTGGATTTGACCTCTATAATAATGGCTTTTGTGCTGGTTTTGTGGCCTTTTTTATCCATACTATAATGGATTACTTTTTTTGGCGTAAAAAATTTAATAAAGAGCTTGCTGATAAAATTAAGCAAGATAACTAAAAAACACCCCTATCTATCCTCAATAAGGATATTAGGGTGTTAATTATTTTATATTTGTTTTTTTACTTTTATGGCAACTATCGAACTTTTGACAACTCTTGCATGTTGAACTAGGACAACCTTTATTTTTTATTAAATAGATAATAACTACTATTAATAATAGTAAGATTATACCAATAATTAAATAATCAAACCAATGCATTAGAATAAACTTCCTATTTGAAAGACTATTGTCGCAATTACATAAGCAATTAAAGTTTGACCTAGCATAAAGCCTATAGCCATACTAGTTGACTTTAGTTCTCTTCGCATAGCGGCAAAGGTAGCAACACATGGCATATAAAGCAAAATAAACAATAATAAGCAAAAAGCCGCAAAACTAGACATAATTGTCGTAATAGCTGTTGTGCCTAATAACATATCTAGAGTTGAAACGATACTTTCCTTAGCAGACAAGCCAGTTATAACACCAGCTGTAACTCGCCAATCAGTAACTCCCATTGGTTTAAAAATAGGAGTAATAAATTTAGCTATCATAGCCAAAATAGAAGCATCATTATTTTCAACATAGAATAAGTGAATATCAAAGCTTTGAAGGAACCAAATTACTAAACTAGCGACAAAAATTATCGTAAAGGCCTTACGAATAAAGTCTTTAGCCTTTTCCCACATTAACATAACTGTAGTTTTAGCACCAGGTAAACGATAGGTTGGTAATTCCATCATAAATGGGGTTGGTTTACCTTTAATAAAAATATGACATAGAGCCGCAATAATTATGGCTACAACAATACCAATAATATAAAGGGAAATCATTACCCAGGTTCCACTAGCGCCAAAGAAAGCGGCGGTTAGAAGTGTAAATACTGGTAATTTAGCCGAACAGGACATAAATGGAGTAAGCATGATTGTTAGACGCTTATCCCGATCACTAGTTAAAGTTCGACTAGACATTACCGCTGGTACTGAACAACCAAAGCCAATTAACATCGGCACAAAACTACGACCAGATAAGCCTAGTTTACGTAAAGGTCTATCCATAATAAAGGCAATTCTTGCCATATAGCCTGAATCTTCTAACATAGATAGGAAGAAAAACAAAACAACGATTGTAGGAATAAAGGATAAGACACTACCAACTCCACCCATTACGCCATCACAAACTAAACTAATGACAACTGGGTTAACACTAACATTTGTAAGACCAGTTCTAGTCAACTCTATTAAAGCATCAATTCCCATACCTAACCAATCTGATAAATAATAACCAATTAAACCAAAGGTTAAGTAAAACACCAAGGCCATAATGACAATGAAGATAGGAAAGGCTAAATATTTATTAGTTAAAATTCTATCTATCTTATTAGACCTAATTTGTTCTTTTGTTTTTTCATTGACCTTATGAACACATTTAGCACAAACCTTATCGATAAAATCATAACGCATAGAAGCCATTGCGGCTTCACGATCTAGATGCGTATCATTTTCCATTTCCACAACAATGTGATTTAACATATCTTTTTCATTTTCAGATAAGCCAATCTCATTTTCTAAAATCTCATCGCCTTCAATTAAACGAGATGCAACAAAACGAAGTGGATATTTTAATCTTGCTGCATGATCACTAATCAAAGTCATCATACCATGAATAGCTCTATGAACTGGACTAGTTGGTTCACATATATCGGTAATTTTAGGTAAGCTATGCGTATTAGCTATGCGAATTATATGATCAATTAATTCCGCAACACCTTCGTTTTTAGCAGCAGAGATAGAACAAGCTTCAATGCCTAGTTCTTCTTCTAACAAATTAATATCAATGCTATTACCAGCATTACGAACTTCATCCATCATATTAAGAGCTAAAACCATGGGAATGTCAAGTTCTGCCAATTGAAGCGTTAAATATAGGTTACGTTCAATATTAGTAGCATCAATAATATTTAAAATAATATCTGGTTTATTAGTTAAAATATAATCACGCGTAACAATTTCTTCATTAGAGTAAGGAGATAAACTATAGATACCTGGTAAATCAACGACCTCTATTCGCTCCTTTTGTCCCTTAATAATTCCTACTTTAGAATCGATAGTGACCCCTGGGAAATTACCAACATGCTGATTAGAACCCGTTAACGCGTTAAATAATGTGGTTTTCCCACAATTTTGGTTACCAACAAGCGCTACTTTCATGTTAATCACCAACCTCTATATAATTAGCATCATCCTTACGGATAGATAATTCATAGCCACGGATATGGATTTGAATTGGGTCACCTAAAGGAGCCTTTTTAGTTATTTCAATTTTTGTCCCTGGTATAATACCCATTTCTAACAAACGATGACGTAAGGAACCTTCGCCACCTACTCTTGTTATGGTTTTACAAACACCTATTTTTAAATCTGATAACTTCATAATAAATCACCATGCTAAATTATACACTTAAGTTTTAAATTTTACATCTTTTTTGTCCTATGATTTGTAATTTTTATAGGCTAAAAGCCCATTTTTGATTCTCTCAAGACCCATCAATAAGGTTTTTTCATTAGTAGCAATATTAACCCGTAAAAAATTATGACCATTCCCTAAATACTTAGAGCCTTCCGAAACAAATACTTTGTATTTTTCTTTAAGAAATTTTGATAGTTTGAGTGAGTCATTACTATAATATGAAACATCAAGCCACAATAAATAGGTACCACCACCATATGAAACCTTGATTTTTAAGCCATTACTTTCAATATATTTTAAAGTTAGTTCGTAATTATGTTTAATGGCTTGGGATAATTCTATAAGCCAGTCCTGACAATCATTATATAAGGTAGGCAACAATTGGATAGCAAAGCTATTAGGGCTTGCAATATTAAAACGGTTATAAGCTAAACTTAAGCGAGCGTTAATGTTCTTATTATAACAAAGCGAAAAACCAATTTTTAAACCCGCCATATTAAAGGGTTTAGAAGGTGAAGCTAGGACAATTACATTTTCAATATAATTCAAACTACATTCATATTTCAAGTTAGGAAGGGTTATTGGACCATGAATTTCATCAGCAATAACTAAAATATTTCTTTCCCTACAAAGAGTATTAATCTTTTTTAAGTCCTCAATTGACCATATATGTCCTGTTGGATTATGCGGATTACAAAGAACAAAAGCCCTTAGATTAGGTCTACTTAGCTTTTGCGCAAAGTCTTTATAGTTAATATTATATTGACCATCTTTATAGTCAAGTTCAGATGTAATAACCTTTAAACCCATCTTTTCTACAACTGAGTAGAAAGTATTGTAGCACGGCGTTAGAAATAAAACCTCTTCGCCTGGTTGACAAAAGGTATTTAAAGCTGCACCTAAACTAGCTATTACTCCCGTTGTAAATATGACATTTCCTGCCTCAAGCTTAGTACTATAATTTTTATTATAGAAATTAACTACACTGTGATAACAGGTATCTGGCAAATAAGCATAGCCAAGTACTCCTTCTTCAATCAAGGATAGGAGACTTTTTTTAACGACTTCAGGAAAGCTAAAGTCCATATCAGCAATCCAAAGAGGAATTATATCGGCTTCTCGCCACTTAGTAGAATTAGTCTTATGTCTATCAATAATATTTGTAAAATCATACATTTTCATCACCGTTTTTATTCTAACACTTATCTAAATACCAGTAAACGTTTTCTGATTTTTTTACTTGTAAATTTAAAATTTACTGCTATAATACAATTCTCGCTAAAGAAAGGAGGAATAAAATGTTATTTTTTATTGCAACTATTATTGTCTTAAATTTAATCGTAATTGCTAAGGTTAATAACTGGGCTGCTGATGTAAAAAGATTCGAAAAGAATAATCGCAAAAACAACATTCATTTTATCAACTAAGACACTTCAGCTATTTTCCCGGTAATACAAAGTGTTTTTTTTTGCTTTAATTTTAAATATTTCTCAGTAAATATATATTTATAAAGGTAAAATTATACCAAAAAAATCCTCGCCTATAGGCCGAGGATTTTTTCATCTTAAAATGATTTACTTGATTAACTTTTTTATTTTAGCCACTTTCGCTTTGGTAAACGGATAGTAACGCAACTTAATGTCTAAATAATTCTTTTTATGTAAGATACCTTTTTCATGAGTAAATGCCTTAAAGCTGTAAGCTCCGTGGTAATTTCCCATGCCACTATCACCAACGCCACCAAACGGCAAATTATCACAAGTTAAATGTAAGATAGTATCATTAATACAACCACCACCAAATGATAAGGTATCAATGATTGTTTTTTGTTCCACCTTATCATCGCTAAAGATATATAAGGCTAAAGGCTTTGGTCTATTCAAGATATAATCATAGACATCTGTTATTTTTTTATAAGTCAAAATTGGTAAAATTGGTCCAAATATTTCTTCTTCTAGCACTTTCTTATTAGGGTTAGGATTTAATAAAATAGTTGGCTCAATCTTATAAGATGAAGTATCATAATTACCACCATAAACTAAAGAATCTTTATCGATTAAGTCTATTAAGCGCTTAAAATGACTAGCCGAAATTATCCGTGGATAATTAGGGTTTTCAAGTGGATTAACACCTAAAATTTCTTTTAAATAGGCCTTAATTTTGAAAAGTAACTCATCTTTTATTTCTTCATCAACAAAAACATAATCAGGGGCAACGCAGGTTTGCCAAGCATTTAAAACCTTACCCCAAATTAATCTTCTAGCTGTTAAATCTAAATTAGCTTTTTTAGTAATTATAACGGGGCTTTTACCACCTAATTCCAATGTAACTGGAGTTAAATTTTTACTAGCAGCGGCCATCACAATCTTACCAACTCTAACACTACCAGTAAAAAATATCTTGTCAAATGGTAGGGCTAAAAGCTTAGTTGATTCCTCAACGCCACCATTAACAACCGCAATATATTCAGCTGGATAGGTTTTACCAATAATATCTAAAATAACCTTGCTAGTCGCAGGAGCTAATTCACTAGTTTTAAGAACAGCTGTATTACCACCAGCAATAGCACCGACCAATGGAGCTAAAGCCAACTGCAGCGGATAATTTCATGGACCAATTATAAGAGCTGATCCATAAGGTTCAGGATAAATATATCCTTTACCAGGGAAAACGGTAATTGGGCTCTTCACTTTTTTAGGCTGCATTAATTTTTTCAAATGCTTTAAGAAATAATTAATTTCTGTTAAAACCATACTGGTTTCCATCATGTAGGTTTAAAACTCACTTTTGTTTAAATCTTCTTTAAGTGCCTGACTTATAGAAGCTTCATTAGCTAAAAGGGCAGCCTTTAATTTCTTTAACATATTAATTCTAAAGGCGTAGCTTTTAGTTTCACCCGTTCTATAATAGGCTTTTTGATAGTCAAGAATATTCTTGGCTTGACTAAAAACTTGTTTCAAATATTCACTATTAAAATTAGCTTCTTCATATGCTGCTAAACACTTTTGCTCGTAATCAACAAAAGGAGCTAGATTATTAGCTAAATCTTTTAACACGTAACAAGTAGCCATAACTTCTTGACCATTATAATTGATTTTTAATTCCTGATTAGCGGTTAAATAAGGAAAATTTTCCAAATCATCTAACGCTTTTACTGCATTAGCAGGAATCTCATAAAGCAAAGCTTCAACTTGACTACCATTTTTTTCTTTTAATGATAAATATCTATTACAAACTAAGCTATAATTAACGACAATTACCTTGCCAAGTAATTTGGCATCTTTTATAGTATTTGTCATTACTTTTTTATTTAAACTTAAACCATATGCTAAATAATACATTTTGTATTTTTTTCATTTTTTTACTTGATTTATTTATAGTAGGCTTTCTTATAAATTCGTTTAGCACCCATTCTAGCATATTGCCTATTTAAAATAAAGCTTTTTACTCACAAAAAAATTAGCCTCCATTGAGACTAATTTTTTACAAATTTCGGTTTGCCAGATCTTTACATAAATTGAGATAAAAAGCATAAATTTTAGCCTTTTTCTTTTTTCTTACCATAAAATCAATTATTTCCGAATGTGATACTGACTCATTAAAGGCCAAGCCTTTGTAATTACCAAACATTGCCGAGTTTGTGGTAACAACACCATCACTATCTTCTTTTACAAAATAATGGGAGAAGATTAAAGGTATCCCCATAATAAAATCATCTCGAGCTCTTTTTTGCTTAGTAGAGTAGCTTTGACAATAAATATCCTTGCCAATATTAAAAGTTTCTTCTTCAATACTATTAATTGAGGCTAATTCCTGACAAACGGCTAAAGCATCTGGCTTTTTATCACCAAATAGACGATACCAAAAATTAAGCCAAAAAGCAATTAAATGCAAGATCACTTTCGGCAATTTTAGTAATTTAGTGGCAATTATACTTCCTTTATGAGGTGTGCATAAAGTGGTTAAACTTGCCACGTAACAAGCCATATCTAAATGTTCAATCATATATTTAGCATCAAGCCCACCCTTAGAGTGAGCGATAATATTAACTTTTTCGCAGTTGTTTTCCCTAATTATTTTTAAAATTTCTGCCTTTAAAATATGAGCATTATTACAAGTAGTACCAAAACTATCAACCTTACTTTTGTAAACCTTAAAATTATTTTCTCTTAGTACCTTATCAATTTGACCAAAGGATTTTATAAAAAATAAATCTTTAATCACTATTCCATGTACTAAAATGATTGGATATCTTGTTGCCATAATCTTCTCTCCATTTTTTAACATTTTAAATCCCTTTTTAATTTTATAATAAGTATACTTCTTCAAATTAACAAGATAGCCAAAATAAATTTCACCTATATTACTATCTCTATAAAAGATTTTTTTGTAATAATCTCTCAAAATTATTTAAAAAATTTTTGAATAAATATTCTTGAGCCGTGTCTAATTGTTTGAGGTGATGCAAAATGACACGAGATCAAATTCAAAAGAGTTTTAAAAAAGGTAACATTTTACGAATGATTATTAATTCAATAGCCCTTTTAATTCTTGTTGCGATTACTATTGTATGCATATACTTTCTTATCTCCCAATTTCCTAAAAGATTCGGTGGGGGAAACTATCTTGTAATGGTATTTATGGGCTATACAGCTGTTTTATTTATACTGCCAGTTTTAATTATATCGTTAAAACGAACCAAAATACAAAAAAATTATACAGCTAGAATAGTTGCCAAATTTTTTCTTATTGTAACAATTATATCAATTATTCCTTTGATTGGCTATACCATAGCGGCTACAATAAATAAGTTTATGGATTTTCAAAATACAATAATTGTTATTTGTTTGGCGATACTTATAGTTCTAATGAGCATTTTATTTATTATTCTGCGTGCTAAAACTAAAACAATGGCTTTGTTTTACCGCACAACTAGAGATAAATATAAAGAAATAGTTAGTAGTAATTTAAGAACTAGTAGGCAAAATGAACTAATTGCTGACTTACAAGAAAAATATAATCAATTTGATTATGTTGGCATCCAAAATATTGTTATCAATGATATAGCGTCAGACAATATCGAGACGAAAGCTGCCATTAGTACCTATGACGCCAACTTTTTTTCAAAAACAATTCATGCGATTGGTCGCGGACTTTTATTACTAATAACTTTAGGAATAGCCTATCCTTTCACTAAATGTATGAAAATTTCCTATGAAGTCAAGCATACCAAATATGATGGTCGCCAACTTTATTTTGATGGTAATGGTGCCCAACTAATTGGCAAATGGATTTTATGGCAGCTTTTATGTATTCCTACTATTGGAATTTTTGCCTTCTTTATTCCAAATCGTATAACCAAGTGGGTAACTAAACATACTCATATTAAAGGTGAAGAAAGCTCCGATAGTTACTACAATGGTTTATTACTAAGTCGCTTAGGTTTAGCTGTTTTAAGCTTTTTCCTCTCCCTATGTACCTTATTCATATTATATCCTTATGCTAAATGTTTAAAGCTACGCTATAAGGCAAGTCACACTTATTACGATGGTCAAAGACTTGTATTTACTGCCCCTTGGACATTGTTACTAGGGAAATGGGTTTTATGGTTACTCTTATGTATTCCTACCATCGGCATTTTTGCCCTATTTATTCCCGGACGTTTGAAACGTTTTATTATTAAATATACTCATTACGAGGTGCCTAATTCTAAAACTGATAAAGCTATTAATAATAGTATCGTTAAATTTAATTATGGTGATGATAAAAATATAGTCGGCTATATAACTGCAGGTATTAAATTAGTTTTACCTTTTGCTGCTACACTACTTATCTTTAGTTTTGAAAGTGCCTATTTTACTAACATTAATAGTCCTAGTAAACTTAAAAAAATGTTTGGGGATTATTATTCTATGCTAGTAGATGAGTTTAATGCCAAAAAAATAGACGATAATACCTTCCAAGTAGTTAATGGAAGAGATACAATTACCTTTTATTATGTTAACAATACTATGAGATATATAGAATTAAACACAAATCAAAACACTATGGCTAATAAAGCTATTAAAGTTCTAAATTGCTTATCCCCAACCAATGAATTTACTGATGATATTATTTATGAAATCTATTATCAGGACGGCTCTTATTTACTAGCCCGTTGTCTCGATTTTGATATGGAATTATCTTCTACTGGTTATGACATTAGTTTTTTAGATGTTTACGCTAATAAGCAAAATATTAAAGCTGATTATTCTTATGGAAATCTTGTTGAAACAATAAAAATGAATACCATCACTGCTAAAATCTATGAGCCAGAATATTCACCTTTTAGTAATAAAGTGCTAGAAATTACTGGTACGGGTAATTTTACTGGCTTACCAGAAGAGTATAATGACTATGGTTTTGATATCATAGTTAAAGAAGGCATTACTGGTATTAGTAATTTACCACATACTAAAAACATAATTTTACCAGAGTCATTAACTTATATCGGTAAAAATGCTATAAACTATCTTACTTCAGATAAATTAACTATTCCCGCTAATGTTAAAACTATTGCTGAAGGAGCCTTTTATCAGCTAACCCTAGATACATTAGAATTTAAGTGTTTAGTAACTGATTTTAGCAATATGTTTAGACAATCTAGTATTAAGGAGATAATTATTCCTGATAATACAACTAGTTTTACAAAAGGAGTTTTAAGTGGCATTGGTGGAGTAACAAAGCTAGTTATTCCTTTTATTGGTTCAAATATCAATAACCAAAGCAGTTTGGACTTTTTAGGTTGTGATGTAAGTTTATTAGAAACCCTTGTTTTAACCGCTCCAAATATTGTTATTGGAAGTAAAACCCTTAATGCTACCAATAGGCTTAAAAATATCTATATTATGGGGGCTAATGTAAAGATTACTGAATATGCACTAGCTGATTTAAAACTCAAAAATCTTACAATTAGTAATAATACTATTCTCACAGCAAATATGTTAGCCGGGGCAATTATTGAAAATTTGGTCATTGATAATAGTGTTAATACTATTGAAGAAAATTGTTTTAATAATACCTATATTACTAATTTAACCATTCCTTTTGTCGGATATGATAAATTAGATGCTAAGCCCCTTAGTTATTTAGGCCTAAGATCTAATAATCTAACTACAGTAACCTTAACTAATGCCCTAACCATTTCTTCTAACTTCCTTGATAATTACAATCTCATTACCGAAATTAATTTAAATGAAGGTTTAGAAACAATCGAAGATTATGCCTTTAGTAATTCTTATGCGACTAAGCTTAAATCTTTAACACTTCCTGGTACTATAAAGCATATCGCTAGTCAAGCTTTTAGTAATAGTCGTATTACTTCTTTCTCTTATAATGGCAAGCGTGAAGACTGGCTATTAATTGATAACGAATCAGACTATCTCCAAACCCTATTTAAAAATAATAGAATTAATTTTTTAAAAGCATAAGGTTTACCCCGCACGTTAACGCGTGCGGTATTTTATTCCTGTAAAATATGATATAATTTAGAAAAGGGGAAATGTAAAATGAAAAAATACATTATTATAGGCGTAATAAATATTATTGTTCTAATTGGTATTTGCTTATCTTTTTATTTTACTTTGGCAAATTACTATCAAGATAAGGCTTTAACCACATCTAATGATTCATTAACCGAAATTGACTTAAGTATTACTATTGATGCCCCAACTTTTGGCGATAATTATTTAATAGAGGGTGATATCATTACTATAACCTGTACTAGTAATGGTAATATTGCTAATTTAACTCTTAACGAAGAAATCTATCTATTAACTAATAACCAATTACAATATACTGTTTTAAATGAACCTAACCTAACTCTTGCTATCAGTAAAATTACTATTGATAATATTAGTTATAATATCAGCAAATATGCTAGTTACAAGGTGATTAGCCAAGCAACTTTAACAAACATCATAATTGAAACTAAGGCTAATCCACATAATGTTATTTTTTCATTAGCTAACATTGAAAACATCCCAATTACTATTGCTAGAGTAAATAGTGACAATTCTATTGCAACTAGCTTAGTTTATACTAATACCCCCGTTAAATTTGCCAATCTATCTCCAAGCTCTGTTTATCATTTTACTCTCGCAATTGATAGAGAAACTCCTCTAGTTTTTAAAAACTTAGACATCCAAACCCCAATGCCTCTTAAATGTATAAGCTCCTATAATGACAAAACTTATAGCTATGAATTAGCCATTACTCCAGCTGAAGATTGTGAACTTATTAGCTATACTTTTGCTGGCAAAACCTACCCATATAACCCAAATGAACTAATTAAGGTTACTAAACCAAAAGGCCAGGAAACAAATTATTCTATCATCTTAACTTATAGTGATGGTGATAATACTTATGATTATTCGGAAAACCTATATTTTCCTTATAATGCTAGCCTAACTGATTTTAACATCAATGTTAAAGACTATAATGATAGATATGAAATTTATACTTATCCTAATGAGACCACTGATTTAGTTTTCTCTTATAATCTTAAGCTTTATTTAGATGATAATCTAATAAGTACCAGTCAAGCAAACTATATTACATTAAATAATTTTTACTTTAATAGAAGCTATACTATTTCGGCTAGTCTAAGCTACCTTAATTTTGTCACTATGGAAACAGATACCCTAACTAAAACTATTTCCTTTACTACTAAAAGTTATTATGCAGATGGCCAAAGCTTTTTTAGCTTTGATCATTTTGATAGTGTCATTAAAATTATGCCATTACTACCGGATGAAACAACTATCACTGGTATTGATGTTTATCTAAACCAAGAATTGCTCAACACTTACCAAAATCAAACTATTAGTGACTTATTGCCTGGTAACACCTATAAGTTTCAAGTCAATTATTTACTAAATGAACATAATGGTCTCGAACCAGCTCCAAAAACAGAAAGCTTTTCAATCTATATACCTTATAAATTACCTAATTTAAAGATATCTTTAAACCCTAGTGTTGACAGCGTATCTTATTCTATTACGAATACCGAAACTAAATCATTAGTAACTAATTTGCTGATTACACTTTATGAAAATGGTAGTCCTATTGCTACTAATTCAAGTTATCAGTCTAATTTTACTAATCTTGACTATTTATCTACTTATGAAATAATCCTTGACTATGATTACTATTCGGACGAAATTGTTCATAATACTATTTCTACCGGAACATTTAACGTAATAAAAGGCCCTACAGAGCCTGATTTTACTTTAGAATTTTTAGAAGATAGTAGTGCCATTTCCGTTAATTCTAGTATAGATTATCCATTTACAATTGCTTTAGAAAGTGTCGAATGTGGACTTTTTGATTTTCCTTTAACAACTACTATTGAAGGAAACAAAATATTAATAAGTGACTGGCCATTTACGGAAACTTCTTGGTTTAGTTTTAATTTTGTTATTAAAGTTTTTTATACTTATAACGATAGGACTAAAATTATAACATATTCCAAATCAATAGTTTATAGGGAAGGGGTGTGGGATTTTGTGTGATGATAAAATATTAGTAATGCGCTTAAAAGGTGGCGATGAAGCGGCCTTTGATAAGCTTTACTATAAATATGCCCCTCTCATTAAATATATTATTTTTGATGTAACTAGAACTACTGAAGCTATTGATGATATTTGTCAAATCGTCTTTATGAAAATTTGGCGGAATATCCAAAATTATAAAGGTGGTAGTTTTAAATATTATCTAGTTCAGACTGCCAAGAATGAAGCGAAAAACTATATAAGAGCTAAAGACACCGAAAAGAAATATTTAAATAATTATAACTTTTTTGCCGATTATACCTTAGATGGAGCTATTTGGCAGGCTATTAAAAATAATTTAACCGATTTAGAACAAACCATTATTATCATGCATTTTATCTATGACATTAATTTTAATGATATAGCTCAATTTTTAGGAATGAAAAAAACCACATGCTATAATATTTATAAAGTAGCAATTAAGAAACTAAAAAAATTCTACAAAGGAGATGAGTAACATGAATAAACTAAAAAAACAATTAAAAAATGATTTAAATAAACTCACTTCTCCAACGGAGTTGAACGAAATTAAAAAAGAATTAACTTTTAGAAAAAAGCGTTGGCCTCTAATTTTAGGACTAAGTTCATCTATTGTCTTGATTGCTATTGTTATAATAATTTTATTAAATATTAATTTAGGGGCTAAAGTGACATTTTTAGGTTTTTCTGTGGTTAATCATAATAATCTTAAATATCAAAAAAATACTGCCTTAGTAGTCGATTCTAAAGACTACTATGCTAAACCAGGTGATACTTTAGAACTAGAAATTAGTTTTTCGAATCCCGAATATTATGACATAATTTCCTTTGTTATTAGCGGAACTCCTTATACCAGCTATATGTTTAATGATGGTTCTAATTACGAAACTATTTACGTAAATTATCAACTACCTCTAACCTCTGGTACCTTTTATTTAAATATTACAGAAATAAAATATATTGATAATACTACTATTAAGAATGTAAAAATGAAAGGAAATTCACAAATAGAAGTAGGGATTGCTTATACTGATTATGATTTAAAACTCACTAACTTGCAAAATGAACCTACATCATTAAGTTTTAATCTCAAGACAACTTTAACTTATGATTTAACGCGTAAACTTAAAATTGCTCTTTATGATGCTTCAAACTTAATTAATGAGCTACCTTTTACTGCTGACAATGTTTTATTTACTGATTTAATACCAGGAACAACATATACTATTAAGATAACCGGGGAAATTGATTTATTAGATGGCAAAGGTCCTAGATTTGTAACTTTATTAGAGGAAGAGATTTCGACTTCCTTACCACTAGACTTATCTAGTATTATTATTGGTAATAATTATGCTGACTTCTCTAATTTAGCTGCTACTGTTTATTATCAAAACCAAGTAGTAACCATATTAAATAATTTAGAGCCTGACTCTAATTATCAAGTCGAATTACATTACCAATATTTAAATACAAATTACATCTATGTCTATCAATTTAGAACTTCTAGTCAACTATTACCTACTATTTATTTTGACGATTTAATTTACGTTAATGATTCATACATTCTCACATTTACGGCTGACACGAATTATGAATATTATGTCAATGCAACTAAATGTACATTATCTAATGGTATTTATTCTATTATCTTAACAAGTGACCAAGATATCAAAGTTGCTGTCTATTTAAATGGTAATTATTTAGGAGATGTCAATTATGAAAAAAATAATCCTTCTTCTTAGTCTTTTAATATTAGGACTTTGTTCTTGCACAAAAAAACCTGCAATAACAACAAATCTTGTTTCTTTAAAAAACTTTTATGTCAGTGATTCTAACACTAATTATAAGTCTTTATCAGCCCCTCTAGGTCTTGCTGTTACTGATAGCCAGGCTGATCACTACGTTAAACCAAATGTAACGTTTTATTTGCACATAAGTCTAGATAATCCCGAGCAATATGAAATACTATCTTTAACTATTAATAATCAAAAGTATCAAGCTTTTAATTTTGAAAAGAATTCAACTTATACTGATATTGTGATTGAATATCAAAGTGGTGAACCTGGTATCTATTACTTTTTAATTGAACAAATTAAATACGTTGCTGATAATACTATTTTAGATGCCAAACTTGATACAGCCAAAAATGAAATCAAAGTTGCTGTCAGTCAAACTTCTATTCCAAGTATTTATTTAGAATATGCTACCAAACCTGAAGTAATTAATTTAAAATTTAAAATAGTAGATAGTTTAATAACTAAAGGAGATTATCGTTTTATATTAAGTAAAGATGAACAAATTATTATTACAAAGGATTTAACTTGCTATGACACTAATCTCACTTTAGCTCCTATAGAGGATAATACAACCTATAATTTAGTTGTCATTTGCTATGCTGACCTTCTAGATGGTAATGGTACTACTGCTATACCCATCTATAATGAAACAATTAGATCATATAGCCAGGTTGACTTTTGTAATTTATCAAGTACAAGTACCTCAATTTCTTATGATTTAGTCTTCAATATTGTTCCTCTAACATATAGAGTTTTTTTAAATGATACTATAGATGTTACAAGTTTAAAAACCATTACCGGATTAAAACCTGATACTAACTACAAGTTAAGCATTATTTATAAAGATTCAACCCATGAACTAGAACAAAGTGTTTCTATATTACTTGCTACTAAAGCCTTAACTGAACCAAGTATTGTTGATTTTTCCATCTCTACTACTAATTCAACCCTAAATTATATTATTAATCTTGAAACTATTAATAGCCAAATTACTAGTACCACCATTAGTTTATATGATCAAAATAATAATCTAATTGCATCTAGTAATAATTTAATTGATACCTTTACCAATTTATTGTCTAATCAATTATATAAAATAAGTTTTAATTATACATATATTTTAGATAGTCAAGAATTAGCCAAGGAAGAGACCAAGTACGCCACAACTAAAACTCTAACAACACCAACCGTGAGTCCAGTAATTGTAACCTTTTCTGATCATATTTATTGTAGTTATGAAGTAACTGATCTAGACAATGTGGTTAAAGGAATCTACATTTATATCATGACTCCCTATGATGGTGAAATACCCCTAAATGATATTAATAATTGCTTTAGAGATTTATCGCCCAATGAATACCATAAAATCATATATAAAATATATGTTGACTACAATGATGGTCTAGGTATTCAACAAATGACATCTATTTATACGGTTAAAACGGTTAATGAACTAGATAAAATATATTATGATGTAACTAGTACAGATACTACTGCTACTATTACTATCAATCAACTTAACTTTAGTAATAATCCAACGTTAAAAATTAACAATATCCAAATCAAAGAATATGATAATTTAGAAAATTCAAACACAGATTTTATTGTTTATCCAATTGACAATGAAAATAACTCTATAACAATTAGCGATTTAAAGCCTCACACTTGTTATTATTTAATCATTTCTTATAGCTATGATAACTTAGATGGTCTTGGTCGGATAGATGCAGCATATTCTAACATCTTTTATACCCAATAAAAAAAGCCGGTAATTTGTACAGCTCCTTTAGGTTATACCCTAATCATGTACTTATTAATACCGGCTTTTAATTTACTTTTTCATAGCAATATCCCAAGCACGCCAAATAACAGTCATTAAATTACCAACACTATAACAATCACCAACTAGATCCTTTGTTGTTGTAAGGGGAGTAGGAATATAACCTACACATAATATTTTACTATCACCCTTAATAGTTATTTCCTTACCTTCTTTTGTTATAGCAACAATACCATCATCAGTTATTTCTTTAACTTTTGTGTTTAAATAAACTGGTGTCTTTTTTAGTTTGAAGAAATCTCTTAAATATGATGAGTTAGCCAAACAAACTCCTTTTGTAGTTATAAGATCATTTTGCATCTCAACAATTATTGGATTCTTACCGGCGTTAATTAACTCATACGCAATTTCACAGCCCGTTAAGCTACCACCAATTATAATAACATTTTCTCCAACTTGATTTCTATCATTTAAATAATCTAAAGCTTCAATGGCTTTTTCTTTGCCCTTAATATTTAAACTTCTTGGTTTAGCTCCTGTAGCTATTATTACTTCATCAGCAGGAATTTGATTAATATCTTTAACTTCATAATTAAGCTTTACTTCAATATGCAAATCCTGCATTTGTTTTTGATACCAAGCCAATAATTCCCTATCTTTTTCTTTAAAGACAAAAGATGAGGCTTCTACAAATACTCCACCTAGATGATTTGATTTTTCATATATGGTAGCTTTATGTCCTCTAAGGGTCAAAACTCTTGCCGTTTCCATACCGCCAATACCACCGCCAATAATGGCGAAATGACGTGGTTTTTTCGTTTTTTCAATATAGTATTTTTTTGAATTCATGCTTTCTGGGTTTAAAGCACACTGACACATACCTTTGGTTTGTTTTAAGGTTTGAGTATTTGGTGTACCTTCTGATTTAGCTAAACTAAAACAACCATTATGGCAACAAATACAAGGTCTAATATCACCTTTCTTGTCAGCCATTAATTTAGTTACCCATTCTGGATCAGCTAAGAATTGTCTACCTACTCCCATCGCGTCAACTAAACCACTACTAATAGCCTTGGCAGCATAAAAAGGTTCATTACGCCCCGCTACAACAACAGGAATACTTACAACCTTTTTGACCGCTTCTGCTTCTTGGTAATTACAATTTTCTGGCATATACATTGGTGGATGAGCCCAATACCAGGCATCATAGGTACCATTATCACAATTTAGCATATCATAGCCTTGTTCTTCTAGGTACTTGGCCGCTTTAAGGCCTTCCGCTAAATCACGACCAACCTCTTTATAATTATCACCTTCACAAGGTAAAGCACCCAATCTAAAGTCTTTCGTCTTAGAAATTACCGAATAACGTAAAGATACAGGAAAATCATTGCCACACGTTTTTTTAATACTTTTAACAATTTCTACGGCAAAACGATATCTATTTTCAAAACTTCCACCATATTCGTCTGTTCTTTTATTGACATAAGGCAAAGTAAATTGGTCTAGCAAATAGCCTTCATGTACGGCATGTACTTCAACACCATCAACCCCGGCGTCTTGACATTTTTTTGCAACAATCGCGAAGGCCTCAACCATCTCGCTAATTTCCTTTTTGGTCATTGCTCTACTAGGCACCTTATCAGACCACCGATTAGGAGCAACACTAGGGGCCATAGTAAGGCGATCTACATTAATAATTGGTTTTAATACTTTTCTAAACAATTTATTTGTATAAACCATTTCTGTTAAGCCACTAACCGCAAAGGACCGGCCAAAACCAGCTGTAATTTGAATGAATAGTTTGGCACCAGTTTGATGAATTTGTTGCATAAATTCTTTTAATTTTTCAAACTTTTTTTCGCCTTGATAAAGCCATCTATTACCAATTAAATCTCTAATACAAGCAATACCTGGAATAATAAGTCCACAATTATTTTGGGCAATTTTTAATATCAATTTAGCAGCTTCCTCGTCCCAATGATTAGGTTCAGCAAAACCAAATAGACAAGTCCCACCCATCGGTGCTAAAACAATCCGGTTTTTAATTTCAACCTTGCCAATTTTCCAAGGTGTAAATAAGGCATCTAATTCTTTATTCATTTTTATCTCCTTTGTAACGTTTATTTCACTTAATTATAGCATGAAATTAAGAAAAATACATTTCATTCTAAAAAAATCCTTATCAAAATGATAAGGAAACTTTATTAAATATCTATTTCTATTTTAGTATCGATAAGAGCTAAACGATAAGTAAAAATAGTACCTAGAGCAAAAAGAATTATCCCAACGACAATATGTATTATATTAACCAACATGTCTAAGGACTCAAAAACCTTAGCGATATCGGAAGCTGATTTATAAAAAATACTAAATATAGAAGCTAGGACAAAGCCAATAATACCATAATATGTTGCCACTTCAAACTTATTTAATAGGAATTTTAAAAGTTTAGCTATAAAGATTATCCCAACTACACAGCCTATACCAAAAGGTACTAATACAAGTAAATTATTACCAATATTAGTAAATGTAACTAGTTCCTTAATAGCTCTTAAGATTGGTTCATAATAACCTAAAAGCATTAGAACTAAAGAGCCACTAATACCCGGTATAATCATTGTAGCGGCCGCTACAATACCAACCAAAAAGACAAGTACTATTTTAGTAAAATTCATATGAGCAAAACTTATACTATCGGCATTGGGGGTTACAAAGCTTAAACCAATTACTAGACCAAAAGTAATAAGTAAAATTAGCAAATTGAGAATAGAAAACTTCTGCCCTTTAATTTTTTGCCAAAGCATAGGAATCCCACCAACTATTAATCCAGCAAAAAATAAAATGGTAATTAGTGGAACTTTTTCTAAACCTAGAGGTATTACAATACTACCAACAATAATCGCTATAGCTGCACCTAGGATAAAGAAAAGTAAAAACAAGAAATTTTCTTTAATCCCTTTAATTATATTACTTAAAATGCTAATTAGCTTTTCATATACACCACAAATAATAGCTAAAGTACCACCACTAACTCCTGGTATAACATTAGCAATACCAACTAAAAAGCCCTTCAAAAAATTTAAAATATGCTTCATAATAAACACCATTTTCCTCTTGAATAGTTTGCATTTTAACATAAATATCAAAACTAGTAAAGAATTATACTTATAATAATTGTTAAATATAATTTTGCTTAGAAACTATTTGGCAATATGCTCAAGATTATTACGTTTATTAGGTTTTTGCTCTATACCCACCATTCATATGGTGGATTTTTCATTCGTTTTAGAAACTCAATTTCATCTATCTAACTTTAGTTTTCTAAAAATAAAATATCAGTTAGCGGTTTGGCAAAATGAGGATTATTATCCCAAAATTGTTCTGAATATGACATGTTTTTGACATTAAAATTATTCCAGATAAAATTACCTTTAATATCTTGGTGAAGATAGACAGGACTAAATGTGTAGTTAATAGTATTTGTATACCTAGGAATTAAATTAACTTCTAATATTACTTTAAAATTTGTATATTCATAAAGATAATATCTTTCCCTAGGTAAAATGCTATAGTCATAGATTTTATTTTTAGGCAAGTCTAATTTGATAGCCAAACTACCATTTAAACCGTATGAATATTTGGTTATAGAAGTTCCATCAATAATCATTTCTCTATCCTTAGTAACTTTTTCTAATTCCTTAGTAACTTGCTCCGTAAAACTTAACGTAACCTTAAAATCTAGAGTACCTGCAATAGTATCTACTAATAGGGTATCGTCAAAATTTAGACAAATTATATCCAAAAATCTTTCCTTTGGGGTATCTAACCACAACACTTCAATTTTGACATTATATTTACCTAAATCGTTGTTTGATTCACTAATCTTTGTTATTGTGCTTGTCATTTTTTTAGTAGAATCAGTAACCTCTTTACTTAAAATAGGTGAAGACATATCAGTTGTAGTCATAGCTTCTTTAAATATATTTTCATTAGGCAAAATAGCTTTATTATCATTAGTAATATGAATATTAAATAAACTAAGGAAAAACAAAATTAGACAGCCAAATACGCCTAAATGGAGCCTTTTTATCATTTTACAATTAGAACAATAATTTTTAAAGAAATCGAAGCTCATGATTAAACCTGCTAGCATTATATATAGGCTAAAATAATTATTTAATAGTCCAGGCATACCTCTACTTATTCTTTCGCTTTCTAAGACTAAATTAAACACACAACTATATATTAAATACGTTATCAGTACTAAATAAATATATTTACTAACTACTGGTTTGTTAATTACTACTGTTAGCATATAAAAAACTATACCAAATAGTAAAATAAGGCTATTATACATATTAATTTCTACTAAAATGTTATTTAGATAAAAGGAAATATTAATCACTAGCAAAATAATAACTGCAACCAAACTGGTAATTATTTCTTTAATATTTTCCTTAAGTTTAATTATAGTTAGAGTACTGAAAAGAAATAAAACTACTAATAATGAAATCTTAAAATAATTAAATGAAATTAATAGGGAAAGAAAATTTAAAAATAACAAGATACCAATTAAAAGGCTAGAGGTGTTATGTTTTTTTAAAGCAACATATATAAACAAAATAATTAAATTTAATTGACCAAAAAGCAAATAGTCAAAAATAAGACTTGTGCTCCCATAATATTTACTAAATATAAATGGTAAATAAAAACTTAAGCAAATAATACTTATTAAGAGGTTAGTTAGACCATCTTTTAGGCGTTTTCCATTCTTACTTTTAAAAATCATAATATAAACCGTTATTAATAATAAAACTAAAGCATTAAATATAAAATACCCTAAAGCACTAAACTGATATGTCAGATCTAAACTAGCAACCAATAAGTAACTAATAATAAAAATTGCTGTCAAAACTAAACTGATAATATATACCTTCTTCATTTAATCACCCCTCTAATATGACATTTATACTTATTAAGTGTAGCTTTGGTATTTTTATTCTACAAAAGCAATCTAACTAATTCAATTAGCACTGCCAGAATGGAATAAATCACCGCCATTTTAGCAAAATATCCCCTAAAATTCATTAATGTTCTTATTTGCCTTGTATCACTATTCTAATAATAAAACTAGAATCTATTATTTCATAATTCATAAAACCATTATAAGCTTTTAATATTTCTTCGATGTTGGAAAGGCCAAATCCGTGGTTTATCTTATCATTCTTACTTGTTATACCCTTTTTAACCTCTTTGTTTATCGTAGAATTTTTCATAACTATTACTAATGTTCCTCCTACGCTTTTTAGTTCAAGCTCAATTTTTTTAGCTCTAACTACTGCTTCACAGGCCTCAATAGCATTGTCAAATAAATTACCTAAAATCATACATAAATCGATTTGATCAATTACATCAATTTTACTTATAAAAGAGTTAACCTCCACTTGGATACCTTTATTTTTAGCTAAATTCATTTTGCTTGTCACCAAAGAATTAATTGAATCATAGTCTGATACTTTAATAACTTTATTTTGACTAACAACCTCACAAATCTCATTAATCTTTTCATATGCACTTTGCGGAGCAGCTACTAGCATTGTTCTTATCGCAAACAACTCATTTTTTAAATCATGCATAGTCTTATTAGAAATATATTCATTTAATAATATCTTTTGATAATATTCTTTTTCGTTTTCTAATAAAACACTTCGATATTTTAATTCAAATTCTTGATACGTTTTTCTACTTATAAAATCAAATAGGTGGAAAGCAAAAACATTACTAATAACTAGAATTAGTAAGGATAATATGATTAATATCTTTACTTTCATATTACTATTAACACCTGCACAACTTAATAAAGTATACATTATTACTAGACTAAACAGTGGTATTAAACAAAGAACTATATTTAACTTGCCTTTAAGAACTTCCATTTTTCTTTTACTTAGTTGTGAAACGATAATTATTAAGCTTAATTTAGATAACAACAATGCAAAAATTAAATATACTAAATTATTTTTTATGTCTATAACTGCCATATCTAAGATAGTAGCTATAAATAGATAGAACATTTCTTCTAGTATTAGGGATACTACATTAATAACCAATACTATAAATATGCGCTTGATGATTGGAATCTTAAATATAAATGAGTATAAAAAAGCTAATAGTATTATCGCAATATAGTAAATAAGGGGAATTTTAAGAAAATAAATTGTGACAGTATTTAAAAGCATAAAGGTAATTGTACTTAATATAACGATATAATTATTATTTATCTTCTTACCTAATGAGTTATAATAAATAAAAATGGAAACAGTCGATAGAAAACTAATAAAAATGATACTAAATATTCCTACTATTGACATACAATTTCCCCCGCTTGTTTTTTGATAAACGCTTCTCTAACTGATAACAAATATTTTTTACTAATGGGAACAACTTCATTATTTTCTAAAATTATATTATATTGTTTTAGAGCCTTTATAAAAGAAATATTAACTAAAATACTATTGTGACTTCTAATAAAATTATACGACTCTAACATCGTGATATACTCAATAAATTTTTTACTACTTTTTTTGATTTTTCCGTCCTGCATATGAAATAGTACATTTCTTTGACATCTCTCAAAATAGATAATTTGAAAACATTCGACTAATTCTGTTTGACCATTCCAAGTGATTGGAACATATTTTTTTCTTTTTTTAATTGTAGAAAGAGCCTTATTAAAGACGCTAATTAATTTATTTTCATCTAAGGGTTTAATTAAATATTGGAATGGTATGGCATCAAAAGCATCTGATATATAGCAGGTATAATTCGTAATAAAAATTATAATACAATCCGGACATCTTTCTCTAATTTTTATAGCAAAATCAATCCCCGACTTATCTTTAATCTCAATATCCATAAAAACTATATCAAAAATATTCTCTTCTAAAATAATTTTTTCATCATCATAGGTTTTTATACTTACATCTTTACATATAGATTCTAGAAGCACTCTTACTTTTTCTAAAACTGCTTTATCATCGTCACATATAGCAACTTTTATCATTAGCTCACCCCATTTATATAATATATATTTTTTCTTTTAATTACAGGCTTTTTTATACATATTTTTAGACTTTAATTTTTAAAATTGTAAATAACATATTTGTATTAATTTTATTATTAATTAAAACACATTTCAATATGCTTTACACATTTAGAAACTATCTCTACCATATTAGAAAAAAATATAAATTTATTTATAAAAATATCAATCGTATTATTAATCTAGTTAATAGAACAAGAAACCTATATCTCCAAGAAATATTTTATATTATATTATGCAAAAATAAATAAGAAATAAGGAAATTTCATAAAAAAGCATTCTTAAAATTTGGTATTATGTCAAGTTTTCGGACAACAATAATGTAGAGTGTTTGTCATAATTAGCCTCATAAGTGTTAGGTGAAA
>CALUXJ010000012.1 GCA_944324725.1 uncultured Acholeplasmatales bacterium | reverse complement strand
ATACAACGACAAAAAGGCCCTATAAAATAGAATCACATGTTTTTTTATATGTGTCTACTTTATAGGGTCTATTTTATAGGCTAAACTAATATGTCTTATTTTTAATTTATATGAGCAATGTAGGCTTCAACTTCGGCTACACCACTATATTTGTGACCTTTATCACCAGCAATGACAAGCGTTGGAGCTTGCATAATTTGGTATTCATCAACTAAATTAGGATTATTTTCCGCTTCGATTATTTCGTAATCGAGGTTATTTTTGTCTAATAAAGCTTTAACAATTTTACAATTTGGACAGGTTTTAGTTGTAAATAATAACAAATGACCAGCTGGTGTCTTGGTGATAGTTGCCGGTTCAGCTTTAGGAGAAGTAGTGGTATTCGCATTTTGAAATTCACTTGCACCTTTTAAAATATTATCATCTAACTTATATTCTTTTCTTTCCTTGAACTCTTCAGCTTTACCATCATTCCAGTTCTGAATTGGGCGGTAGTAACCAGTTATTCTTGACCAAACTTCCGTTTTCTTGCCACAAATTGGACAAGTGTATTGTTCACCAGTTAAATAGCCATGTTCGGGACAAATAGAATAGGTTGGTGAAATAGTGTAGTATGGTAAGTGATAATTTTGGGCAATCTTACGTACCAATGTCATAGCTGATTGCCATGATGGTAATTTTTCACCTAAGAAAGCATGGAAGACCGTTCCAGAGGTATAGAGGGTTTGAAGTTTATCTTGAATATCTAAAGCCGCAAATAAATCATCCGTATAACCTACTGGTAGATGGGAACTATTAGTGTAGTATGGAGTCTTACCATTTTCAGAAGCGGTAATGATGTCTGGATATTTTTCCTTATCATGCTTAGCTAAACGGTAAGTTGTAGATTCAGCTGGTGTAGCCTCTAGATTATATAAGTCACCATATTCTTCTTGATAAATGACTAGGCGTTCCCGCATATGATTTAAGACTTCAACGGCAAAGGTTTGTGTTTCTGGGTGGGTTAAATCTTTTCTTAACCAACAAGCATTTAGGCCGACTTCATTCATACCGATTAAACCAATGGTTGAGAAGTGGTTTTTAAAGGTTCCTAAATAGCGTTTAGTATATGGATATAGGCCCTCATCTAAAAGCTTTGTAATAACATTACGTTTAATCTTTAAGGACCGGGCAGCAATATCCATCAATTTATCAAGGCGTTTAAAGAAATCCTCTTTATCCTTAGCTAGGTAGGCAATTCGAACAAGATTAATCGTTACAACTCCCACACTACCAGTTGATTCCCCACTACCAAAATAGCCACCACTCTTTTTTCTTAATTCTCTTAAATCTAGTCTTAATCGACAACACATAGAACGAATATCGCTAGGCTCCATATCACTATTTACATAGTTAGAGAAGTAAGGTGTACCATATTTAGCTGTCATTTCAAATAAGAGCTTATTATTTTCGGTTTCACTCCAATCAAAATTCTTAGTAATTGAATAGGTCGGAATTGGGTATTGGAAACCTCTACCATCAGCATCACCTTCAAGCATAACTTCAATGAAGGCCTTATTAATCATAGCCATTTCTTTGACGCAATCTTTATATTTGAAGTCCATTGGTTTACCACCAACAATGGCATATTGTTCGGCTAAGTCATTTGGTACCGTCCAATCAAGCGTAATATTGGTAAATGGAGCTTGAGTTCCCCATCTACTAGGGGTATTAACACCATAAATAAAGGATTCAATAGCGTGTTTAACTTGATCATAGTTAAGATTATCAACCTTAACAAATGGCGCAAGATAGGTATCAAAAGAAGAGAAAGCCTGAGCACCAGCCCATTCGTTTTGCATAATACCTAAGAAATTAACCATTTGGTTACATAGACTAGTTAAATGTCTTGCTGGTTTAGAAGTCATTTTACCAGGAACACCACCTAAACCTTCAGTGATTAATTGTTTTAAAGACCATCCAGCACAATAACCAGTTAACATAGATAGGTCATGAATATGCATATCGCCATCTTTATGAGCATTGGCGATTTCCTCGTCATATATTTCAGATAACCAGTAATTAGCGGTAATAGCTCCACTATTACTTAAAATTAAACCACCAACTGAATAGGTTACTGTTGAATTTTCCTTAACCCGCCAATCAGTAGCTTTAACATAGCTATCAACTAAGGCCTTATAATCTAGCATCGTATTTTTGACGTTTCTAACTTTTTCTCTTTGTTTACGATATAAAATATAGGCTTTAGCAACCTCGCCATAGCCCGAATCAATTAAAACTTGTTCGACACTATCTTGAATGGCTTCTACGTGAATTAAATCATTTTGAATCTTACTTTGAAAATCAGCTGTTACCCTTAAGGCTAATAGCTCAATAATTTGGTCATTGTATAAAGTTCTTTTAGCTTCAAAAGCTTTACTAATGGCTATTTCAATTTTACTTAAATTGAAGTCGACAATTTTGCCGTCTCTTTTTACTACTCTGTACATATTATTCTCCTCTTATTTCCACATGCAAAATATCTTTTTCTAAAATTTCCTTAAAGTGCTTTAAGGTTGAAATATCGTGACTTGTTAAATTTTTATTGATGACATGCTCATTATTTCTAAAATTTTGCAAGTAATATCTTTTGGCTCCTTTAAGCCATAAACCAATTTCTTTAATATCCGTTTCATCGTGAAACTCTTTAACGATAGTGGTTCGAAATTCATAATCTACGACATTACTTTTTAAAAGCTCTACACTTTTTAAAATTGGCTCTAAATCAATTTCTTTCAAGCCTGCCGTTAAGGCGTATTTTTTAGGAGCATTTTTAATATCCATCGCCACATAATCAACCAATTTTAAATCGATTAGCTCTTTTAGCTTGTTGTACAGAAAACCATTAGTATCTAACTTAACTAAAAGACCTAATCTTTTTACTTCCTTGATAAAGGGAATTAAACCTTCTTGTAAAAGTGGCTCACCACCACTGATACAAATTCCATCCAAGATATTTTTTCGACCGGCTAAGAAATCTAAAATTTCTGAGCTTCCTATTTCTTTTATTCCCTCTCTTAAATACACTAAATCTGAATTGTGACAGAAGGGGCAACAGAAGTTACACCCACCGGTAAAAAGCGTGCTAGCTAATTTACCAGGATAATCTAGGAGAGTTGTTTTTTGGAGGCCAAAAAATTTAAGGCTACTTTTCGCATTATAAGCTTCTAGATAGGTTCTAGCCTTATCAGCTAGTTTTTTTTGGATAACAAGATACTCATTTAATACATTTTCAGGAATATCTTGGCTGATAATTTCCCACCAATCACGTTTAAGCATATAAATGCGCGACATTATACCTTTAGCCTTAGGAGTCAAATATAGTAATTTGGCTCGTTTATCGGTACTATTTTTTTCTTCAATGTAGCCTGCTTCTTCTAATTTTTGTACACCTTTGGTAACGTTGCCTTTATCAAAACTACAAATTTTAGCTAAGTTGGCTAGCGTTAGACCCTCTTGCTCATTGAGGATAGTTAAAAAAGCTACCTGACCAGCAGAGATGTCTAAATCACTGAGGGCTAAGTCGTAGTATTTGTGCATACATCGGTACAAAATAGAAAAATCTAGGGACTGATAGTTGTTCATGTCCATAGTTTTTCACCTCGTGCTATAATTATGAAATAAAATAGTTGAATATTCAACTATTTTATTTAAGAAAAAGCGGTCTTTTTTGTGATGGTGGCATTTATTTTAAAAAAGCTTTTAACCTTTATACTAAAAAAAGTCTTTTCGGTATATAATTAAAGGAGGAAGTGATAAGATGTTTTATTTTCTATTTAAAAAAATCTATTTAAAAATAAAAGAAGCTATGGAAAATGATAATAATAAGCGCCTAAAAAGCTTAAATAAGCCTCCTTATGTGAAGATAGAAGAGTATAGTTATCTAAATGATGGGAACCAATATCACCAATTTAACATTTATAGGTCAGAGGAAGAAACGAAAAAACCAATAATAATTGATATTCACGGCGGAGCTTGGGTGGCAGGTGATAAAGAAACTAATAGTCCGCTTTATTATGAATTAGTTAAAGAGGGTTACACCATAGTTGCCTTATCTTATCGCTTAATCGATACCTGTTTACTAGAAGAACAAGTTAAAGATATTTTTAGCTTCTTGCATTATTTAGAAGCTAATCAAGAAAAATTGGGCCTTGATTTAAGTAAAGTGGTACTAAGAGGTGATAGTGCGGGAGGCCAATTAGCCCTATTAAGTCTTGTAATTAACCAAAGAGAAGATGTTTTAGGCTACCTGGGCGAAAAGGCGTTTAATTTAAATGTTACAAGCCTCATTTTAAACCATAGTGTTTGCTACCTTGAACAAGCGGCAGTTTTACCTAAACATTATTTGTTGACGCATTTTTTAGCGGTTCCAGGTTTTTTGCGGATGCTATATGGTAAGCGTTACGAAAAGAATTTCTTTTACCAAAATACTCTAAATCCAGAAATATATCTAACTTCCAATCTTAAACTACCACCAATTTTAGTTATTTCTAGTTTAGGAGATAAAGAATATAGCTATCAAAGTCAAGAATTAGTAGAACTCTTGCGCACACGAGAGATAGATTTTGAATATTATTTTAGTGAAGATATAAAGGCTCGGCATGTCTTTAATATTGTTGATCCTAATAGTGTGGAAGGAAGTAAATGTAATTCTTATATAATTAATTTTATTCAGGAGCATAGCTTATGAATTTTTTAATAACAGGAGGAGCAGGGTTTATTGGTGGTAATTTCTGCCACTATATGGTAAATACTTACCCTAACGATAATTTTGTATGTCTAGATGCCCTAACTTATGCTGGTAATCTAGAAACCTTAGAACCAATTAAAGATAAACCTAACTTTAAATTTGTTCATGGTAATATTTGTGATAGAGAATTAGTTTATAAACTATTTGAAAAAGAAAAGTTTGATTATGTAGTTAACTTGGCAGCTGAATCTCATGTTGATAGATCTATTGAAAATCCAACTATCTTTTTAGAAACTAATATTATTGGTACTAGTGTTTTAATGGATGCTTGTCGTAAGTATGGTATTAAAAGATATCATCAAGTATCTACCGATGAAGTCTATGGTGACCTACCTTTAGATAGACCAGACTTATTATTTACCGAAAATACACCAATTCACACATCTAGTCCTTATAGTGCCTCTAAAGCTTCAGCTGATTTACTTGTTTTAGCCTATCATAGAACCTTTAAATTACCCATAACTATTTCAAGATGTTCTAATAACTATGGTCCCTATCAAAATGAAGAAAAATTAATACCTTTAATGATTAAAAAAGCCTTAGCTAATGAAGCACTACCAGTTTATGGTAATGGTGCTAATGTACGTGATTGGTTACATGTTCATGATCATTCTAGAGCGATTGATTTAATTGTTAGAAAAGGGTGTGATGGCGAGGTTTATAATGTTGGTGGTCATAATGAAAAGAGTAATTTAGAGGTTGTTAAAACTATACTAAAAGCTTTAAATAAACCTGAAAGTTTAATTCATTATGTCAAAGATAGACCAGGTCATGATTTAAGGTATGCGATGGACCCAACTAAATTAATGACTGAACTTGGCTGGAAACCACAATATACCTTTGAAACAGGCATAAAAGAAACAATTAATTGGTATCTAAAATATTTTAATAATAAATTATAGGAGGCTTAAACCTCCTTTTATTCTTATAGACAAAAAAAGAGGTGCCTTAGCACCTCAACAATATTACCAAATGATAATACGTTTAGCTGGATCAAGATACATCTTATCCGTTTCTTTAATATTAAAGGCTTTATAAAATTCAGGGAAGTTACGAACTTGCATATTAGCACGATAATAAGCTGGTCCGTGTACATCTACTGTTAATAAAAGCTTAGTGTATTCAGGTCTAGCTTTAGTACACCATATGCGTGCGTAATTGATGAAGAATGGTTTTAAATCACAGTTAGGTTTAATTCTTTCAATAGAAGCTAAAGAAGAAGTAACTCCACCATTATCAGCGATATTTTCAGAAACAGATAATTTACCATTTACTTTAGCACCTTCAAGTGGCAAACCATCGAATTGTTCAATCATAGCTTGAGTTTTAGTTTGGAAATTCTTATAGTCAGCTTCCGTCCACCAATTATTAATATTGCCAAGCTCATCCATTTGAGCACCATTGTTATCAAAGGCATGTGAAATTTCATGGCCGATAACACAACCGATACCACCATAGTTTTCCTCAATACTTTGATTAATAGAATAGAATGGAGCTTGTAAAATAGCTGCTGGGAAAGTAATATCATTAAATGACGGATTATAACAAGCATTAACTGTATTACCAGACATTACCCATAAAGTTCTATCAACTGGTTGATATAATTTAGCATCACTATAAGAAACAACAATGCTTGTTAAATGATCAATTATTTCTAGGAGTGATTGATTAGGACTATAAACATAACTATAATATTTATCAGCAATTTTATCAGGATAGCCAATTTTAATTTCCATTTTATCTAGTTTAGTAATGGCTTTGTCTATAGTGGCCTTAGATAACCAAGTGTTTTCTTGTAGACGAATCTTATAGCTTTCAACTAGGTTTTTAACAATGCTAATTACATCAGCTTTAGCTTCCTCACCAAAATATTTTTTACCATAGTAAACTCCGATTACCTCATCATAGTATTGATTAACTAAACGGTAAGCAAATTTATCAACGGAACTCATTTTTTTAGCGCCACTGATAGCTCTTGCATAAGTACCAGCTAAATTACGATATTCTTCAGATAAATAGGAGACATTACTAACGATTAAATTTACTTTAGCCCAAGCTAAATAATCGCTAAAATCAGCCATTAATTCATGATAATTATCTAAAAACTTGGGGTCAAAAATAATTACTTTTTCAGGAGCTTTACCATAGCATGAAACAACCAAATTAGCAAAGGCTGGTGTTAATAATTCACAAACCTTATTAAAATCATAAGGGTTGTAGCATTTAATATAATCAGCCCATTCCTCACTAGATTTAACAATCTTACTAATTTTCATATCAAATTGTAAAGTTTTGTCAATAAGCTCGTTGGCATTAGAAATACCCAATTTAGCTAAAATTGTTAAAACCATATCCTTATAAACATTTAATAAAGGAGCAGCATTAGGTGAATTATACATAGTAGTATCTGGTAAAATAGTACTAGGTCCAGCAAGTATCAAAGAATATTTAGTGGCATCCTTCATATCCTCTGTCACGCCAATATTAAATGGCAGTGGATAATTATGACTATAAAGATAGTATAAAGCAGTAGCAAAATTTGCCTCATCTTTAATTGAGTCTAGGTAATTAACCTTATCAAGAAGATAATTAAGACCAGTTAAGCGACTCTTTTCATCTAAAACCTTACCAAATAAAGTAACGGCCCTATTTAATAATTCATCCTTACTAGGTTTAGTAAGCATTTTTTTGAAATCCTTCAATAATATTTTTTCAACCCCATTGCGCAGGTCGATAAATCCACCTGTAGATGATTGATCGGCTGGAATTTTAGCTTTAGCTATCCATTCTCCGTTGACATAATTATATAAATCATCTTCTAGGCGAACATTGGAATTTAATTCATTAGAATTCATAAAAATCACCTCTTGCTAAATATTATAATCTAAAGTTCAAATAAAGAAAAGGAAAAATGTTCATAAGCAAAACAATTGCAATATTAGATAATGGATGTAAAATATAATCGAGTTAGTTAAAGCTAACTAAAAAATAGAAAGAGGTATATAAAATGAAAGCAGTAGTTATTTTTTGGTCAATGACAGGTAATACAAAAATGATGGCTGAAGCCATTGCTAAAGGTGCCAAGGCGGATTTATTTAATGTAAGCGAAATAGCACCAGCAAAAGTAGAAAATTATGATCTCGTAATTCTTGGTTGTCCAGCTATGGGCGCGGATGAATTAGATGATACGGAGTTTTTACCTTTTTATGAAGAAATAGCACCGCTATTAATAGATAAAAAAGTGGCATTGTTTGGTTCCTATGAATGGAATGATGGTGGACCATGGATGGATAATTGGTTAGCAGATGCAAGTGCTAAAGGTATTACAGTTTCCGATTCACTACGTGTTTATTCAACCCCAAGTGAAGCTGATTTAGCAAAATGTGAGGAATTTGGTAAAAATTTAATTGAGTAAAAGCAAAAAAGACATAATGGCTAATAAGTAATAAGCTATTATGTCTTTTATTTTAAGCACCTTGAGATTTACCTGTATAGTTAAAGTTAATTTCAGTAAGAGAAATGACAGTTCCTTTAGTAGCATAAAAACCCAAATACATGTATTTGTTATCAATGGCTAAAAAATCAAAATCTGTGTAGGTATATTTATAAACCATATCCTGTTTTTTAAGCCAAATATTTACGACCTGACCTAGTCGTTCAAGTTCTAATTGGAAGCAATCACCGACCTGATAATAAGGGGCCAAATATCCGGAATTAACTAGATGCTTGTTTTCTCTTTTATAGATAATATTACTTTGTTTGTCATCATTATAAATGCCACAAGCTACATAATTGGATAAAATAGAACTATCAGGTATAGCTTGATTTAGATAAATATCATCTCTAAGCATTAGGCCAAAACCGGCTTCGAAATCAATCTTTTTAGCTATAATTTTAGCGTTAGCACTAATTTTAAAATTATCTTTATTATCGATTTGTCTAAAAGCAAAAACGATACCTTCAGTATTAGCAATTCGGCCTTTTAAATAGGCACCATCTTGACCAATGATTAGCTGATTATTTTCTTCTTTGACAAAGTAGCCAGTTGCAGCTTGTAAAGGATTACTGCCCGTATCGCCAAAGGCGGTAGCAAACCAAGGAGCACTAATGTTGGCAAAATTTGGTGTTGGTTTATAGCTATCAGCTACAAAAGGAGTATAAGGGAGCTCGGTATAATTGTGATTAGCAATTAAATCCTCCGCTTTTATAGGTGCTACAAGAGGTTGTTTTAAATAGTCTTTTAAAGAATTATTGGTCTTTTCTAAAAGTTTGGCAAACAAATAGGCTACCATTTTAGCACCATAAACATTTAAGTGAGTAGTATCAACGGTTTCAGGTTTAGCTTTAGGCCAAGCATGATAATAAATGGCTTCATTATAACCTATTTTACTATAGATATTTTTAGTTTCCTCAGTTAAGTCTATGACAGTTGTCTTTGCCTCTTTACCTAAGTTTAAAATAGCCTCACGGTAGTTACCATTTTTAGTTATGTGATAAGCATTTTTAGTATAGTCATTTAATGGATTGGCTCTCACGATAGGAGTACAAAGAATAGGAATTGCTCCTTTGTCCTTAGCAGGCTTTATGTAATAAGTATTAAGATAGTAAGCAAAAGAAGTCTTATCACTACTTGGTTTATTAGCAGCCGTGAAACGATTAGGATCCTCATCCTTTTCATCATTATGGCCAAAGCCGATAATTAAATAATCATCTGCCTTAATGTTATTTAAAAGATAAGTATATTCCGGATCCTTTAAATAAGATTTAGAACTTCTTCCGGAGATAGCGAGATTTTTAACATCAATATTAGTAAAATAGTTGGCAATTTGCGTACCATAGCCATAGCGTGGATAGTAATATTCATCTTTAAAGCTAGCTAGGGTCGAATCACCGACAATATAAATTGTTTTTTTATTATCCATAATTTTCCTCCACTTCCTTTATTATATTCTTTTTAAAAATAATAGGCAAGAATTCTAATATAGTTTACATTTACTAAAAAATAAATTTATTGTATAATAATGCGGGGTGTGATAACATGAACATTTATGATATTGCCAAGGAAGCAGGCGTTTCGATTTCCACAGTCTCAAAATATTTGAATAACAAAAGCATTAGACCAGAATTAAAGGAACGCATTGAATACGTTATTAATAAATATGACTATGTTCCTAGTGCCGTAGCTCAAGGTTTAGTATCAAAATCTATGAAAATTGTTGCTGTTATGGTAGTCGATATTCAAATCTCCCATTATGCTGCTGCGGCTTATGCGATTGACAAAACATTATCTGCTTTTGGATATAGAGTTATTATTTGTAATACTTTAGGTGATGAAAAAAATAGTATTCGCTATATTGATTCCTTAATTAAAATTAATGTTGATGGAATTATCTTTATTGGTTCTATATTTAATTTTTTGAACAAATATGAAAAGGTACTAAAAAAAATTGATGATCTACCAATTATTTGTAATAATGGACATTTAGATACTAACAATTGTCATTCGGTTTATGTCGATGATAAGATGGGGGTCTACAATGCGGTAGAATATTTAATCAAAAAAGGTCGCCAAAAAATTGTTTACGTCCAATACCTAAGTACTAGTTCATCTAATTTGAAATGTTCTGGCTACAAGGAAGCTTTAGAAAAATATGGTTTAAAACCAGTTATTTATCATACAGATGACTTGATGGAAGGTGGCTACCAAGTAGTTGAGTCAATGCTAGCTAACAAAGAAGAGATGGATGCAGTTATGTGCGGTGAAGACTTACTAGCTTTAGCCTGTATTTCAGGCCTTTCTGCTGCTAATTACAAAATTGGCAGCGATATTGATGTCATTGGTTTTAATGGTAGTTCATTTACTAATCTATCTAATCCACGAATGACTTCAGTTGACAATAAAATTGAAGAAACTTCTATAAAAAGTGCGCAAATGCTACTTGATGTTTTAAAGGGTAAAAAGGTAGAGGATGTCACTTTTCCATGCTCTTTAATAATTAAAAAATCAGCTTAAAATATGGTCTAGTTTGAATTGCAATTTTTCAGTTTAAAACTAGACTTTTTTAATTCGTTAAACAAAATTTATATAAAATTAACAGTAAAGAAAATTAAAAATATGCACTTAAAGGATAAAAATATAGTAAAAAATAAACAAAATTTAATATTTTTTTAAAAAAGTGTGTTATGCTGATTATTTTTTACCTAATTATTCGAAAACGCTTGCAAGGGCGGTAAAATTCTAGTATAATATTTGATAGAAAAAGAAAAAGCGCTTTTTCTAAAAATACAATTTGTTGTATTAATATTAAAAAAGCTTTTTCCAAAGAATAAGGAGGTTTAACATTCTATGGAAATGACATTACGTTGGTTTGGTACTGGCTATGACAGTGTTACCCTAGAACAAATTAGACAAATTCCAGGTGTAACAGGGGTTATAACTACTTTGTACAATACTAAACCAGGCGAAGTTTGGTCACGTGATGACATTCACAAACTTAAAGCTGAAGTAGAAGCAGCTGGCTTAAAGATTGCGGGTATTGAAAGTGTTAACGTATGTGACGCGATTAAAGTAGGTACTCCAGATCGGGATATGTATATTGATAATTATATCCAAACTCTTGAACATCTAGGAGAAGAAGATATTCATTTAGTTGTTTATAACTTTATGCCTGTCTTTGACTGGACAAGAACAGAATTAGCAAGAGTTAGACCAGATGGTTCAACAGTATTAGCTTATAATCAAGACGTCATTGATAAATTAGATCCAAACAAAATGTTTGATTCTATCAATGACAATTCTAATGGTTTTGTTATGCCAGGTTGGGAACCTGACCGTTTAGCAAAACTACAAGAACTTTTCGAAATGTATAAAGATGTTACAGAAGAAAAGTTATTTGACAATTTGGTATATTTCTTAAAGAGATTAGGTCCTGTTTGTAAGAAATATAACATCAAGATGGCAATTCATCCAGATGATCCAGCTTGGCCAGTATTTAATTTACCAAGAATTATTACTGGTAAAGATAAAATTGTTAAACTATTAAAAGCAGTAGATGAACCATATAATTGCTTGAACTTATGTACTGGTTCACTAGGTACAAATCCAAAAAATGATATTGTTGAAATAATTCATGCTGCTAAGGGTAGAATTCCATTCGCTCATATTAGAAATTTAAAGTACAATTCACCACGTGATTTTGAAGAGGCTGCTCACTTATCAAGTGATGGTTCAATGGATATGTTTAAGATTGTCCAAGCCTTATATCAAACTGGTTTTGATGGTTGTATTCGTCCAGATCATGGTCGGATGATTTGGGGTGAAGTTGGTATGCCAGGTTACGGCTTATATGATAGAGCTTTAGGTGCATGTTATATCAACGGTCTTTGGGAAGCTATCTCTAAAGAGGAAAAGAGATAAAGCTTTCCCATAAATTAAATGTGGTTCATAGGGTTTTCCTTAGAACATATATAGGTGAAATATTACATAATTTGTTATAACTAAAGGATTTTTCGCCACTATAATCCTGGTAAAGATGACATTTCTTAAACAAATTAAATTTCCATGCCACACGAAATAAATATTTCATCGCAACAGGAGAAACAAACAAAATTTGTTTTAAATAAAGTGCTACAAAGCAAAAGCGTTTGTTCCCCCACTGTTAATTAGTTATTCAATTAAAACGTTAATATATTAGCTGACAATTGACTAACTAACGACTGATGTTTGAATTTTCCTTAGCCCAATAGTTGTTAAGGAAAATTCATTCATTATTATTTATAAGAGCTGCCAGGCAGCCTAAAATAATATATCTTAAAAAGATACAAAATTAAAAGGGGTAAAAATTATGTTTTTAATATCAGGAGTTGCAGTATTCTCAATTATTGCATCCATCTTATTATTACTTGCATTAATTGCATTCGTTTATTACTGTATGAAAGGTGGAAACCTTATCATCGGTTTAATTATTACAACATGTTTCTGGACATTAATTGGTATTGTTTATGCACTAATTAATGGTTCAATTACTATTGGTGGCAACGATTTAACACTTAATAGTGGTAAAGACGCTTGGAACATAATTGTTGGTATCTTAAATAATGTATTTAGTGATGGTCCTATCGGTTATGGTACTACTACAACAATCATTATTTTTGCAAGTTGGTATGGTCGTGTTATCGTTGATACTGGTATCGCTAAAGCTTTAATTAGAAAAGTTGTTGAATTATCTGGTAACAAACAATTAATTACTGTATTATTCGTTTCTATCGTTTCTGCTTTAATTTTCACATCAGTATTCGGTCCAGGTAGCGTTATGGCTATTGGTGCTATTATTCTTCCTATCCTATTATCTATTGGTGTTAGTAAGAAAATTGCTGTTGGTTCATTCTTAATCAGTGTTGCCGCTGGTATGTATGTAAATAGTGGTTATTCAACTCAATTCTCTGGTCATGCTCTATTCAAAGCATTATGGGGTGTTGAAGGCTTCGAAAATAACTTCTTAGTATTCACTTGGGTTGCATTCGCTGTTCACGTAGTAATCATGATTGGTTATATTTTATTCAACTATTGGATTGCTAAAGGTAAAGTTAAAGCTTGGGCTATGGAAGATGATGAAGAACAAAAAGAATTATCTAACTGGACATTCATCGTTCCATTCGTACCTATCGTATTCGCTTTAATAATTGCTTTAATCAATATGTTCACAGATTTAAATTTAACTGCCTTCGCTCCAATCTTCTTATTCGTAATTAGTATTTTCTTAGGCTTATTATTAACAGGAAACTTAAAGAGCTATAAGAAAGCAGTTGAAATGACTCAAAAGACATTATTCAATGGTATTTCCGATGTTGCATTATTAATCGGTATGTTATTAGTTATGAACATGTTCTCAACAGCTGCATCTAACTTAGCTGCTCCAATCTTCAATACAGCTTTAAATGGTGCACTTAACTGGGTAAATGATCAAGCTTTATTAGTAACTATCGTATTTGCTATTTTAGCACCAGCTGCATTGTTCAGAGGACCATTCATGATTTGGGGTTCTGGTATTGCTTTAGCTAGTGTATTAAGCGCAGTTATTCCAGCAACTAGTCCATTATTATTAGTATTATTCTATGTTCAACCAGTTGCTATTACAGCTGAATCTTGTCCTACTCAATCTTGGGGTATGTGGGCATTATCATATGCTAAATATGAACCTAATACATACATTAAGACTAACCTTCCTTGGGGCTGGGCAATTTGTATTATTAACATGTTATTAGCATTCGCTATCTTAATGTAATTTGAAAAGGAATTAAAAAATTATAATTAGAAAAAAATTAGACTCAGAAGGAGTATAAGTATGAGAAATATAAGAATTGGTATCGATGTTGGTGGTACTCACACTAAGGCAGTTGCCATCGATAATGATACTCATGAAATAGTTGGTAAAGGTTCTGTAAAGACTACACATAGTGCCAAAGAAGGTGTTGCACTAGGTGTAGTTCAAGCCTTCCAAAAATGTGTGGCTGATAATAATATTAAACCTGAAGAAGTTGTATTCGTAGCACACTCAACAACTCAAGCAACTAATGCCTTAATTGAAGGCGATGTGGCTAAAGTAGGTGTAATTGGCTTAGGCGGTGGCGGTCTAGGTGGCTGGTTAGTAAAAAAACAAACAGCAATTCAAGATATTAACCTAGGAAATGGTAAGAAAATTGAAGTTGTTGATGCTTATATTAAATTAAAAGAATTTAATGAAAAGAAAGCTGAAGAAGTAATTGATGGCCTATTAAAGCAAGGTGCTCAAGTTATTGTTGCAAGTAAAGCCTTTGGTGTTGATAACATGAAAGAAGAAAAAGTTATTGCTGATATTTGTAACAAGAGAGGTATTTTATGTACTGCTGCTTCTGAAATTACTAAGCTATATGGTTTAGCAACAAGAACACAAACTGCTGCTTTAAATGCTAGTATTTTACCTAAGATGCTTGAAACAGCAAATAGCACTGAACGAAGCGTTCGTCAAGCTGGTATTACTGTACCTTTAATGATTATGCGTGGTGATGGTGGTGTTATGGAAGTTACTGAAATGAAGAAACGTCCTATCTTAACTATGCTATCAGGTCCTGCTGCTTCCGTTATTGGTGCCTTAATGTATTTACGTGCTTCAAATGGTATTTATTTTGAAGTTGGTGGTACTACAACTAATATCGGTGTTATTAAAAATGGTCGTCCAGCTGTTGACTATACAATTTTAGGTGGACATCGTACTTACGTTAACTCCTTAGATGTTCGTGTACTTGGTGTTGCTGGTGGTTCAATGGTTCGTGCAAATAAAGATGGTATTATTGATGTAGGTCCACGTTCTGCCCATATTGCTAATATGGAGTACGCTGCCTTCACTGATCCAGCTTTATTAGATGGTGCTGAATTATACTTCATGCAACCAAGACCAAACGACCCATCTGATTATGTGGCTATTAAGTTAAAAAATGGTAAGAGTATTACTATTACTAATACTTGTGCTGCTAACGCTTTAAAACTTCTTGCTGATGGCGATTTCGCTAAAGGTAGTTATGAAGCAAGTTATAAGGCAGTTAAGTTATTAGCGGATTATATTGGCAAGTCTGTTGAAGATACTGCTAATCAAATTTTAACAACTTCATGCAATAAGATTATTCCAGTTATCGAGGAATTAATTGCTAAATATAAAGTTGAACGTGATCAAATCATCTTAGTTGGTGCTGGTGGTGGTGCTGGTACATTACTTGCTTATACAGGTCATATGATGAACTTCAAATATCAAATTCCTGAGCAAGCAGAGGTTATTTCTTCAATTGGTGTTGCCTTAGCCATGGTTCGTGAAATGGTTGAGAGAACTATTCCTAACCCAACAGTTGAAGATATCGCTAAGATTAAGCGTGAGGCTAAAGCTAGAGCTGTTCATAGTGGTGCCGTTGAGGATTCAGTTGAAGTATTCCTTGAAATTGATGAAACAACCCAAAAGGTTACAGCTATCGCTATGGGTTCTACAGAAGTTAAGACTACTGATTTATCTAAGAAGGTTGATGATGCAGAGGCTCTAGAAATTGCCAAAGGTACTTTCGGTGCTGATGCAACTGATATCAAGATTGTTTATTCTAACCATGATACCTTTGTCGTTGGTGCTAAAGTTAAGAACCATGATAGTATTCGGATTATTGATGGTAAAGGCTTCGTTAAAGTTCAACGTACAGATGGTAAAGTTGTTAAGACAACATTTGCTAATATCGAAGAAGTTTTAAAGAAGTTATGGCATGAAACTGGTAACTATTCAAGTGAAGTTAGAATTAATCCAGATATGTACATTATTGTTGGTGGACGTGTAATTGATTATTCTGGCTTGAGCACTGTTGAACAAGTTGTTGGTTTGGCTAAAACAGAATTAATCGATTTAGCTCCTGAAGTAGAAATCGGTATTGTCGCTGCAAGAAACGGCTTATACTAATAGAGGATAAATTATGAAAAATATTCGTGAGACAGTAATTGAGTTATGTAATAAATCTGACTTTGATGTTTATATGGCTATGCTAGATAGAGATATCTCAGCTCACCGTTTAGACAAAGCCAAACAAGAGGAAATAGTGAAAAAATCAATGGCAGTAGCGAATGATTGCTACCAAGAGTTAATTACCAAATATGGTGAATTAACACCGATTAAATATGCCATCAAGCTCCAAGTGCCAGTTATCTATGTAAATGATAAACCCACTAAATATTATGCTTACCTAGGCTTGTTTGAGGAAAAGAATCAAACAATCACACTTAATCTAGAAACTATGAAGCTAATAAAAGAGTTAGTGTTCCAATACAATCTTGTTGATTTAGTTGATGTCGGATCTTTAAAAAGTGCGGTTACTGCTCACGAATTATTTCATTATTTTGAGCTTGTTAATCCAAACTTATATACAAATCAAAAAATAATTGATGCTAAGATTTTTGGTATATTTAAAACTAAATCCCAGCTTTTGGTAGCTGGTGAGGTGGCAGCTATGCATTTTGCCAAGCTATTGACAAGACTTAAACATACACCACTTGTTTATGATAAAATCTTTGCATTAGGAAAGAAGCAAATTGTCTAATGGAACCGATAAAATTAAAAGCAGCCTTAATGGGCTTACCATATTGGCCTTTAGGTGGGACCAAACTTAAAGAAGAATTTCATAAGGAACTAGATTCAGAAACGATTGCGCAAAGCTGGGAATTATCAGCTCATGAATTTGGTCAATCATTAGTAGATAGTGGTCCAGATCAAGGAATGAAACTAGGTGACTATGTTCAAAAACATGGTTTTCAAATTTTAGGTACCAATTCACAAAAATATGATAGATTTCCACTCTTAATTAAATTTTTAGATAATAAGAAAAACCTCTTTATTCAAGTTCATCCTGATGATGAGTATGCATTTAGGGTTGAACATGAACCAGGTAAAATGGAAATGTATTACTTTTTCGAGGCGGATGATAATTCTTATATCTATGTTGGATTTAACAAAGATACTAATGAAGAAGAGTTTATCAATAAGCTTGTAGCTGGAGAAGTTTTAGATTTAGTTAATAAGGTTAAAGTTAATAATGGTGATGCAGTGTTGGTGCCAGCTGGCACAATCCATGCTTTATGTGCTGGAACTTTCTGCATTGAGATTCAACAAAATTCCAATACTACCTATAATCTTTGGAATTTTGGTGAAAAACCAGGACATCGCGGTTTTCAAATAAAAAAAGCTTTAGATGTTTTAAATTATCATAAATTAGAAAAACCATTCATTGAACAAGGTCCTATAGTTTCACATGATGGTTATACTACTCGTCATGTCGTAAGTACTAAGTACTTTGATATTACAAGAATAGATGTTCAAACTAAAGCTATTTTAAAAGCCAACAAAGAAAGCTTTGCTCACTTATTGTGTTATGATGGTGAAGGTTCAATTATTTGGGATGGTGGAATTATAAATTATCGTAAGGGTGATAGTATCTTTATCCCCGCTAGTGATTTCGCTTATGAAATTAACGGAACTTTTAAAGGTCTAATTAGTGAAGCTAGATAAATAAAAGGATTAATATTAATATCTTCAAAGAAAACAGATAAGCAAATAAGCTATCGGTTAACTTTGAAGATTTTTTTTATGAGTATAATTAAAAAGTCAAACAATCGCTAATATTATGTATATATAATAAGGTTAGGAAAAAAAGAAAAAATATTTAAAAAACTGCTTGCAATTTAATAGATAATAGTATATAATTTAAAGGCTTTCGGGCAAAAATAAAGGCTTTGAAGTGGGAGGTTGTTGATACGCTGATGGGCGTTGTCATACAGCGTGTTGAGTTTTCCCATGGAGCTAGTCTATGCTTGATTATAGGCGAAAGGAGAAAATTAAAAATGGCAAAAGAAAAAATCAAAATTCGTTTGAAGTCTTACGATCACAGACTTTTAGACTTATCAGCAAAGAAAATTGTTGATAGCGTTAAGAAGACAGGTTCTGAGGTAAATGGTCCAATTCCACTTCCTACAGAAAGAGAAATCTTCACTATCTTACGTTCACCTCACGTTAACAAGGATTCACGTGAACAATTTGAACGTAGAACTCATAAGAGATTAATCGAGATCGTAAATCCAACATCTCAAACAATTGATGCATTAATGCATATCGATTTACCTTCTGGTATTGATATCGTATTAAAGAAGTAATTTAAAAAATAAGAAAGAGGTAAAACAAAATGGCTAAGGGAATCTTAGGCAGAAAATTGGGCATGACTCAAATTTTCGATGCAGCTGGAAATTTAGTTCCAGTAACAATTATTGACGCTACTCCAAATATTGTTTTACAACAAAAGACAGTTGAAAATGATGGTTATGTAGCAGTTCAATTAGGTTACGAAGATAAACGCGAATCTTTAAGTAACAAACCTGAAAAAGGTCACGTTTTAAAAGCTAACACTGCTCCTAAGCGCTTCATAAGAGAAATTCGTTTCTCAGAAGAACGCGGGAACGAGTTAACATCTTATAACGTTGGTCAAGAAGTTAAATGTGATATATTCCAAGCAGGGGATGTAGTTGATGTAACTGGCACATCTAAAGGTAAAGGTTTTGCTGGTACAATCAAACGTTATAATCATCACCGCTTACCAATGAGTCACGGTACATCAGCTTGTCACCGTATCGTTGGTTCTATGGGACCTATTAAAGGTAACATGAAAGGCAAGAAGATGCCAGGTCATATGGGTAATGTACGTGTTACATTACAAAATTTAGTTATTGCTGCTGTAGATACAGAACGTAACCTAATTTTAGTTCGTGGTAATGTACCAGGACCTAAAAAAGGTTTAGTTATGATTAAGACAGCCGTAAAATCTAATTAATTAGGAAAGGAGATTTATTATGCCTACAATTGCATTATTAAATCAAGCTGGAGATAAAGTAAAAGATTTAGTATTAAATGAAAGTATCTTTGGTATTGAACCTAATCAACAAGTAGTTTACGATGTTGTTAATTGCCAACGCGCTGCTATGCGTCAAGGTACTCATGATGTTAAAAACCGTTCTGAAGTAAGTGGTGGCGGTAAGAAACCATGGAGACAAAAAGGAACTGGTCGTGCTCGTCAAGGTTCTATCAGAGCTCCACAATGGCGTGGTGGTGGTACAGTATTTGGACCAACTCCAAGAAGCTATGCATTCAAGTTAAATAAAAAGGTAAAACAATTAGGTATGAAATCAGTTTTATCTTATAAAGTTAAAAATGAAAAATTAGTTGCTGTTGATACAATCGTATTCGACTCAAAGAAAACTAAAGATTTCGTTAAATTCTTAAATAATGTTAAGGCTAATGGCAAGACTTTAGTAGTATGCACTAAAGATGAATTAACAGAAAATGCTATTAGTTCTGCAAGAAACATCGCTGATGTATTCTTAACAAGTTGTGATAACTGTTCAGTTTATGAAATTTTATGTTTCGACAAATTAGTTATGACTGAACAAGCTGTAGCTTATTTTGAGGAGGTTTTGAAGTAATATGGATGCTAGAGATATTATCAAGGGACCTATTGTAACTGAAAAATCAATGAAATTAAAAGAAGATTTCAACAAATATACTTTTAAAGTAGCTAAGACAGCTAACAAAATTCAAATTAAACAAGCTGTTGAAGAAATCTTCAAAGTAAAAGTAGAAAGCGTAGCTACTATTAATGTTCTTCCAAAACGTAAAAGAGTTGGTCAACATGTAGGCTATACAGCAGCTTACAAGAAGGCTATTTGTAAAGTCGCTGAGGGACAAAAAATAGAAGCATTTGAAATATAGGAGGATAAAATATGGCAATTAGAGTATATAAGCCAACGTCTAATGGTAGACGTAATATGAGTGTTTCAACATTTGAAGAAATCACTTGTACAACTCCTGAAAAATCACTATTAGCTCCTCATAAAAAGAATGCGGGACGTAACAATTCAGGAAAGATCACTGTTCGTCATCAAGGCGGCGGTGTAAAACAAAAATATCGGATTATCGATTTTAAGAGAAATAAGTTTGGTATTCCAGCTAGAGTAGCTACTATTGAATATGATCCAAATCGTAGTGCTAACATCGCTTTAGTAATCTATAAAGATGGTGAAAAGAGATATATCTTAGCTCCAAAAGGTTTACAAGTTGGCGATGTAGTAATGTCTGGTAAAGACGCTGAAATTAAAACTGGTAATGCATTACCTCTTGGAATTATTCCAGTAGGTGCATTAGTTCACAATATTGAGCTTCACCCAGGTAGAGGCGGTCAAATGATTCGTTCAGCTGGTACTTCAGCTCAAATCTTAGGCCGTGAAGAAAACTATGTTTTACTTCGTTTAATGTCTGGCGAAGTTAGAAAAGTATTATCTACATGTTTAGCAACTATTGGTGAAGTTGGTAATGAAACTCATGAATTAGTACGTATCGGTAAAGCTGGTCGTGCTCGTCATATGGGCTTACGTCCAGAAGTTCGTGGTTCTGTTATGAACCCTAATGATCACCCTCATGGTGGTGGTGAAGGTAAATGTCCAGTTGGTCGTCCTTCTCCAGTTACTCCTTGGGGTAAACCAGCTCTTGGCTTAAAGACACGTAAACACAAGAAATCTTCTAACCGTCTAATTGTACGTAGAAGAAATGACAAATAATGTAAGGAGGAAATGAAATAATGGCTCGTTCAATTAAAAAAGGTCCTTTCTGTGATGATCATTTATTAAAGAAGGTTGAAGCTCAAAATGCTTCTGGCGATAAAAAAGTTATTCAAACTTGGTCACGTAGATCAACTATCTTCCCTGCATTTGTTGGTCATACAATTGCCGTTTATAACGGTCGTGAACATACTCCAGTATATATTACTGAGGATATGGTTGGTCATAAACTAGGTGAGTTCGCTCCAACTAGAACATACCATGGTCATGGTGACGATAAGAAGGCAGCTAAATAAGGAGGATAATTATGGAAGTAAAAGCAATAGCAAAAAATGTTGGGATTACTCCTCGTAAGGCTCGTTTAGTTGTTGACTTAATTCGTAACAAAAATGTTATGGAAGCTAATGCTATTTTAAGATTAACTAATAAGCTAGCTTGCGAAGCAGTAATGAAAGTATTAAATTCTGCAGTTGCAAACGCAGAAAATAATCACAGTATGAATAAAGAAAATTTATATGTTAAGTCTTGCTATGTTAATGATGGCATGCGTTTAAAGAGAATGTTCCCTCGTGCTAAAGGTAGAGGCGACGTTATCATTAAGAGATATTGCAACATCACAATCGTTGTTGCTGAAAAAGAGTAAGGAGGAGTATCATGGGTCAAAAAGTAAGTCCAGTCGGATTACGTGTTGGTATTATTCGTGATTGGGATGCCGCATGGTATGCTGATAAAACTAAAGTTGCTGATTTATTATTAGAAGATATCGCAATTAGAAAGTATCTTGATGAAGTATACAAGAAAGCTCAAGTTTCTCGGGTTATTATTGAACGTTTAAAAGGCGTTGGTAAAGATCACAAGGATAGAGTTAAAATTACTCTTTATACAGCTAGACCTGGTTCAGTAATCGGTCGTGATGCTGAAACTAAAAATGCTGTTGTAAAAGAATTAGCATATAGAACTAAAAAAGATATTATTCTTAATGTTGTTGAAATTAAGAAACCTGAATTAGATGCTACATTAGTAGCTAGATCAATGGCTGAACAATTAGAGAACCGTGCTTCTTTCCGTCGTGTACAAAAGATGGCTATCCAACGTGCACTTAAGGCTGGAGCTAAAGGTGTTAAGACCGCTATTTCTGGTCGTTTAGCTGGTGCGGAAATCGCACGTAGCGAAGGTTATATTGAAGGACAAGTTCCTCTTCATACTCTTCGTGCTGATATCGATTATGCAGTTGCTGAAGCTTTAACTACTTATGGTAAATTAGGTGTTAAGGTTTGGATTTATAAAGGTGAAGTTTTAGAGATTAAACCACGTCAAGTTGAAGAACGTCGTCAACCTAGAAAACCTCGTCCTCAAAACAAAAATGTAAAAAAGGATGCAGCAGCAACTCCTAAAAAAGATGACTCTAAGGGAGGTAAGTAATTATGTTAATGCCTAAAAGAGTTAAGTATCGTCGTCCTCATCGTGTTTATTATCGCGATAGATTAGCTAAAGGCGGTACAGAATTAGCATTTGGTGCTTATGGTTTAAAAGCAACTGAAGGCTGCTGGTTAACAAATAGACAAATTGAAGCTGCCCGTGTTGCTATTACACGTTATATGAATCGTCAAGGTAAAGTTTGGATTAAAGTATTCCCACACTTAGCTAAAACTCATAAACCTCTAGAAGTTCGTATGGGTTCTGGTAAAGGTGCTCCTGAATCTTGGGTTGCTGTAGTTAAAACTGGTTTAATCTTATTCGAGATTGATGGTGTTAGCGAAGAAGTAGCGCGTGAAGCATTACGTTTAGCATCTCACAAATTACCTTGTAAGACAAAATTTGTTAAAAAAGTAGGTGACGAGCAATGCTAAAAGCTAAAGAAATTCGTGAATTAAGCGTTGAAGAAATCAATAAGAAAATCGCTGATTTAAAAGAAGAATTATTCAACTTGCGTTTTCAAGCTGCTTTAGGTACAGCTGAAAATCCTTCAAGAATGAATGAAATTAAAAGAACAATTGCCCGCATGTTAACTGTTTTAACAGAAAAACAAAATGCGGAGAAGAAGTAGGAGGAGAACAACATGGAACGTAATAGTCGTAAAGTTTTTACCGGAACTGTAGTTTCTGATAAGATGGATAAAACTGTTGTTGTAGCTGTTGACACTTTTGCAACTGATCGTATCTACAAAAAACGGATTAAGAAAACATCTAAATTTCATGTTCATGATGAAAACAATAGTGCTAAAGTTGGCGATGTTGTTCGCTTCATGGAAACTAGACCACTTTCAAAAACTAAGTTTTATCGTTTAATCGAAGTGGTTAAAAATAAAGAATCAATTTAGTTTCTGAAAGGAGTAACAATTATGGTACAACAAGAAACAAGACTTGCTGTAGCTGATAATTCAGGTGCACGTGAGTTATTAATTATAAAAGTATTAGGTGGTGCCTTACACCGTTATGCTAACGTTGGCGATATCGTTGTTTGTTCTGTTAAGGAAGCAAGTCCTAACGGCGTAGTTAAAAAAGGCGATGTTGTTAAGGCAGTTATCGTTCGTACTAAAAACGGCTTAAGACGTAACGATGGCTCTTATATTAAATTTGACGAAAATGCAGCTGTTATCATTCGTGAAGATGGTACTCCACGTGGTAGCCGTATTTTCGGACCTGTTGCTAGAGAATTACGTGATAAGAATTTCATGAAGATTGTCTCTTTAGCTCCAGAAGTACTTTAATGAGGAGGCTTAGGAATGAATATAAAAGTTAATGATACTGTTGTTGTCATTGCTGGTAGTGATAGATTTACTACTGATAAAAAAGGCAACAAAGTCCCTAAGACTGGTAAAGTTCTAAAGGTTTACCCTAAAACAAATCGTGTATTAGTTGAAGGCGTAAATATGGTTAAGAAACATCAAAAACCAACTCAACAAAACCAAAGTGGTTCTATCATTGAAAAAGAAGCTCCAATCGATGCTTCTAATGTAATGTTATTAGATCCAAAGAAAAACGTACCTACTAGAGTTAGTATGGTAGAAAAAGAAGTTAAAGGCAAAGTTGTAAAGGTTAGAGTTTCTAAAAAATCTGGTTATGAATTCAATTAAGACTGAGAAGGAGGAAACTATATGAATCGTTTACAAGAAGCTTATCAAAATTCTGTTAGAAAAGAATTAGCTAATAAATTCAATTATAAATCTTCAATGGAAATTCCTAAACTTGAAAAGATTGTTATCAATATGGGTGTTGGCGATGCCGTTGCTAATGCTAAAGTTTTAGATGATGCAGTTGAAGAATTAACACAAATTGCTGGTCAAAAACCAGTTGTTACAAAAGCAAAGAAATCAATTGCAAACTTCAAATTAAGAGAAGGTATGCCTATTGGTTGTAAAGTTACTCTAAGAGGCGAAAGAATGTACGAATTCTTAGATAAACTTGTTTCAATTGCTTTACCACGTGTTCGTGATTTCCGTGGTGTTAATGGTAATGCTTTCGATGGTCGTGGCAATTATACATTAGGTGTTAAGGAACAATTAATCTTCCCTGAAATTAACTTTGATAAGGTTAAGAAAATCAGAGGTATGGATATTGTTATTGTTACAACAGCTAAGAGCGATGAAGAAGGTCGTACTTTATTACAATTATTAGGTATGCCTTTTAGAAAGTAGGAAGGAATAGATTATGGCAAAAACATCATTAATTGTTAAAAATCATAGAAAACCAAAATACAGCGCTCGTAAGTATACACGTTGTGAACGTTGTGGCCGTCCTCATGCTGTTATGGGAGATTTTAAACTTTGTCGTTTATGCTTCCGTGAATTAGCTTATAAGGGACAAATTCCTGGCGTTAAAAAAGCCAGCTGGTAATATCATCGAAGGAGGAAATTAAAAATGATGACAGATCCAATTGCAGATATGCTTACTCGTATTCGCAATGCTAAAGCAATGCGTCATCAAACAGTAGAAATGCCTAATTCTAAATTAAAACAAGCTATTCTTGAAGTAATGAAGAATGAAGGTTATATTGTTTCATACAAGGCTACTGAAGGTGTAAAAAGCGTACTTACAGTTACTTTAAAGTACACTGCAAACAATGAGAGTGTAATCAATGATTTAAAGATTGTTTCTAAACCAGGTTTAAAAGTATATGCTAAAGCAGATGAATTACCTAAGGTTTTAAATGGTCTAGGTATTGCTATCATTTCTACTTCTCAAGGAGTTATGACTGATAAGCAAGCACGTAAGTTAAATATCGGTGGCGAAGTTTTAGCTTACGTTTGGTAATAAATTAGGAGGAAAATTAAAATGTCACGTATTGGAAATAAGCCAATTTTACTTCCTGCAGACGTTAACGTTACTCTAAATGGTAATAATATTCACGTTAAAGGTCCTAAGGGAGAGTTAAGTTTTGATTTCGACACTAACTTAAACGTGGTTGTTGAAGGAAACGAATTACATGTTAAACGTCCAAATGATTCTAAATGGATGAAAACAATTCATGGTACAACAAGAGCTTTAATCCATAATATGGTTGAAGGTGTTTCTAAAGGTTTCACAAAATCATTAGAAATTAACGGTGTTGGTTATCGTGCTGCTTTACAAGGCAATAGTGTAGTATTAACTGTAGGTTACTCTCACACTGTTGAACTTCCAATTCCAGCTGGTTTAAAGGTAGAATTACCAAAGAACACAACTATCAATATTTCTGGTATTGATAAACAATTAGTTGGTCAATTCGCTGCTGAAATTAGAGAAGTTCGTAAACCTGAACCATATAAAGGTAAAGGTATTAAATATAGCGATGAACATATTCGTCGTAAGGAAGGTAAAACTGCTAAGAAGTAGTTAGAAAGGGGTACTAGTTATGATTAATAAAATTTCAAGTAATGTTGCTAGACAAAAACGTCACTTACGTATTCGTCAAACAGTAAAAGGTACTGCTGCTAAACCACGTCTTTGCGTTTTCCGTTCTAACAAACAAATTTATGCTCAAATTATTGATGATGAAGCAGGTGTAACATTATGCCAAGCATCATCTTTAGAAATTAAAGATTTAAAGAATGGCTCTAACGTAGCTGCTGCTACTGAAGTAGGTACATTAGTTGCTAAACGTGCTTTAGAACTTAAAATTTCTGGAGTAGTATTTGACCGTGGTGGTTATTTATATCATGGTCGTGTAAAAGCCTTAGCTGACGCTGCTAGAGCAGCCGGCTTAGAGTTCTAAGGAGGTTCAACATGCGTCAAGATAAAGAAGTTAAAGACGTACAACCTGAATACGAAGAACGTGTTGTTGCTATTAATCGTGTAACAAAGGTTGTTAAAGGTGGTAGAACTTTACGTTTTGCTGCTTTAGTTGTAATTGGTGATCGTAAGGGTAACGTTGGTTTCGGAACTGGTAAAGCTTCTGAAGTACCTGATGCTATCAAAAAGGCAGTAGAAAATGCTAAGAAGAACATCTTCACCGTTACAGTAGTAAATACAACAATTCCTCATGCTGTAGAAGGTCATTATGGTGCAGGTCATGTTTTATTAAAACCTGCTGCTCCTGGTACCGGTGTTATCGCTGGTGGTCCTGTTCGTGCAGTTGTTGAACTTGCTGGTATTTCTAACATTTTATCTAAATCATTAGGTTCTAAAACTCCAATCAACGTCATTAGAGCTACCGTTGATGGTTTAAAACAATTATATTCTGTAGAAACTGTTGCTGCTAGACGTGGTAAGACAGTAGAAGAAATTTTGAGGTAACGAACATGTATAAAATTACATTAGTAAAAAGTTTAATTGGTCGTAAACCTAACCAAGTTAAGACTGCTAAAGCTCTAGGCTTAACTAAAATTGGTCAAAGTGTAGAAAAAGAGGAAAACGAAGCCATTAAAGGTATGATTGTTACCATAGCTCATATGGTAAAAGTTGAAATCAAGTAATAAGGAGGTGCCTCGAAATGTTAAATGAATTAAAACCTGTTGAAGGTGCTAGACACGCAAGAAAACGTCTTGGCCGTGGTATTGGTAGCGGTAATGGTAAAACTGCTGGTAAAGGTAACAAAGGTCAAAACGCTCGTTCTGGCGGTGGTGTAAGACCTGGTTTTGAAGGTGGACAATTACCTTTATTCCAACGTCTTCCTAAAAGAGGTTTCCATAATGTTAACCGTGTTGAATATAGCGTAGTTAATGTGGAAGACTTAAATGTATTTGCAGACAACACTGTTGTTGATGTAAAAGCTTTACAAGAAGCTGGTTTAGTAAAGAAATTATACGATGGTGTTAAAATTTTAGGGGATGGCAAACTTACAAAGAAACTAACAGTAAAGGCTCACAAGTTCTCTGCAAAAGCTAAAATTGCAATCGAAGAAGCTGGTGGAACTGTAGAGGTGATGTAAGTTGTTAGAAAAACTTAAAAAGATTTTAAGTAATCGTGAAATTTTAAGGAAACTTATTTTCACTTTTCTAATTCTTTTGGTATTTAAAATTGGAACTTACATCCCTATCCCAATGGTAGATACCGTAGCTATTAGAGCTGAAATTGCTAATAACAATTTCTTAACTATCTTGAATGCATTTTCAGGTGGTGGTTTATCTAACTTCTCTATTTTAGCTTTAGGTATCTCACCTTATATTACTTCATCAATCATTATTCAAATGTTACAGGTTGTTATTCCTAAGTGGAAGGAATGGTCTGAACAAGGTGAAGTTGGTAAACAAAAATTAAATCGTATTACTAGATATGTATCTATAATTATTGCTTTAGCTCAAGGCTTAGCATTATTATATGGTTTAGGCTCTAGACCAGAAAATATTTTGGTTCCTGATGCCTTACAAGATCGTAACTTATTCTGGGTATTCTATATTTACATGGCTATAGTTATTACAGCTGGTTCATGTTTTACTATGTGGTTAGCTGATTTAATTACTCGTCATGGTGTTGGTAATGGTTCATCAATGATTATCGCTGCTGGTATTATTACAACTGTTCCAGCAATGTTTACAACTCTATGGAGTAAATATATTGCTGATGGCGCTGCTAGTGCTGTTAACATTACTCTATTTATTGTTATCATTGTTTTATACATTTTAATGATTCTTGCGGTTGTCTTCTTTGAAGGTGCTAAGAGAAGAATTCCACTTCAATATGCTAATCGTCAACAAGGTGGTAAGAGTGAACTTCCTATTAAGTTAAATAGTGCAAGTGTTATTCCTGTCATCTTTGCTTCAACAATTTTGTCTATTCCACTTTCAATAGTAGGTATGTTAGGACAAGATTCAACAGTAGCTGGTATTTGGGTTAATAATATATTCTCATATCAAGAACCAATTGGTATGACTTTATATATCTTATTAATTTTCTTCTTTTCTTTCTTCTATGCATTCATGGTTGTCGATCCTGAACAAATCAGTGAAAACCTTGATAAACAAGGTGCATATATTCCTGGTTATAGAAGAGGCGAAGATACTAAGAATCAATTGGCGCGAATTATTTTTAGAACAACTTTATTAGGTGCTACTTATTTAGCAGTTGTTGCTTTAGTACCTATTATCGTTTCATTATCATTCGGCTTTACGACTGCTGAAGCTTCAACTATTACAATTGGTGGTACTTCCCTAATTATCGTAGTTGGTGTTGCTATTGAGACGGCAAGTCAATTAGAAACAGCTTCAGAGACAAAAGATTACAAAGGCTTTTTGGAGTAGTTTATGAAATTATTAATTATGGGTCGTCCTGGTGCTGGTAAAGGTACTCAGGCAGTAAATATTAGAGAATATTACAATATTCCTCACATTTCAACGGGGGATATCTTTAGAGCTAATCTAAAGGGACAAACAAAGCTTGGCTTATTAGCTAAAACTTATATGGATAAGGGCTTACTTGTTCCTGATTCTGTAACTATTGATTTAGTTAAAGATAGACTTAGCCAACCAGATTGTAAAGAAGGCTTCTTATTAGATGGTTTTCCAAGAAATCTTGAACAAGCAAAGGCTTTAGATGAATTCTTAAAGTCTAGAAACGAAAGTTTAGATGCTGTTTTAGACATTGATGTAAAACCAGAAGTGTTAATTGATAGAATAGTTGGTAGAAGAGTTTGTCCTACTTGTGGCGCTACTTTCCATATCAAAAATAACCCACCAAAGGTTGAAGGTGTTTGTGATAAATGCGGTGGTAAGTTGATTCAAAGAAATGATGATACTTACGAAACAGCTGAAAACAGACTAAAAGTTTATGACAATCAAACAGCTCCACTATTAGACTATTATAAGAATCAACATTTATTAAAAACAGTAAATGGTGATCAAGATTTTGCAAAAGTATTTGAAGATATCAAAAAAGTTTTAACTAAGTAATAATACTATTATTTAGCACATTGTTTTAGTATTATAGTCCGCCTCAATAGAGGCGGATAGATAAAACTTTTGCTTTTGGCTTCTTTAGAAGCGTACCAAAACTTAGGAGGAAACATGGCAAAAAAAGATGATGTTATTGAGTTCGAGGGCAAAGTTGTTGATGTATTACCAAATACTCAATTCATTGTAAAATTAGAAAATGATCATCAAGTTTTAGCCCACGTTTCTGGTAAAATCCGCATGAATAACATACGCATTT
>CALUXJ010000011.1 GCA_944324725.1 uncultured Acholeplasmatales bacterium | reverse complement strand
AGCCCCTTTACTAGATTATTATAGAGGTCAACATTTATTAAAATCAGTAAATGGTGATCAAGATTTTGCAAAGGTATTTGAAGATATCAAAAAAGTTTTAGCTAAATAAATACTATATTAGCACATTGTATTAGTATTAGTCGTCCTCTTAGAGGACGGCTAGATAAAACTTTTGCTTTAGGAGGAAACATGGCAAAAAAAGACGATGTTATTGAGTTAGAAGGTAAAGTAGTAGATGTCCTTCCAAATACTCAATTTATTGTAAAATTAGAAAATGATCATCAAGTTTTAGCCCACGTTTCTGGTAAAATCCGCATGAATAACATACGCATTTTACCAGGTGACAAAGTAACCGTTGAATTATCAACTTACGATTTAACACGTGGAAGAATCACTTATAGACATAAGTAAGAAATAACGGAGGTAATAAGATGAAAGTTAGACCATCAGTTAAACCAATGTGCGATAAATGTAAAGTAATCAAACGTAAAGGACGCGTTATGGTTATTTGCGAAAATCCAAAACATAAACAAAGACAAGGATAGAAATTATAGGAGGATTAAATTATGGCACGTATTGCAGGTGTAGATATTCCAAATGAAAAACGCGTTGTTATTTCATTACAATACATTTATGGTATTGGACCAACAATCGCTAAAAATATCTTAAAAGACGCTAATGTCAGCGAAGATACAAGAGTAAAAAATCTTTCTGAAGATGAATTAACTCGTATCAGAGCACAAATTTCAAAATATAAAATCGAAGGTGAACTTCGTAGAGAAGTAGCACTTAACATTAAGAGATTAATGGAAATCGGTTGCTACCGCGGTTTAAGACATCGTAAAGGTCTACCAGTTCGTGGACAAAATACACGTAATAATGCTCGTACTCGTAAGGGTCCAGCACGTACTATCGCAAATAAGAAGAAGTAAGGAGGATTAAATTATGGCACGTAAAGTTACAAAACGTCGTGTTAAGAGAAATTGCCCAGTGGGTGTTGCTCATATTCACGCAAGTTTTAATAATACAATAGTTACAATTACTGATCCTGCTGGTAATGTTATTGCATGGAGCAGTGCTGGTGCATTAGGTTTTAAAGGCAGCCGTAAATCTACAGCTTTCGCTGCTCAATCAGCTAGTGAAGCAGCCGCTAAATCAGCTTTAGATCAAGGTGTAGTAAAAGTAGAAGTATCAGTTAAAGGTCCAGGTCAAGGCCGTGATGCTGCTATTCGTTCCCTTGAAGTTGCTGGTTTAGAAATCACATCTATTAGAGATTGTACACCAGTTCCACATAATGGATGTCGTCCACCAAAACGTCCTCGTGGTTAATATATACTTTTTATAGAAACGAGGTCCCATTATGAAAGAATTAAAATTTGAAAAACCAAAAGCTATTGTAAAGTACTTATCAGAGGATAAATCTAAGGGTACTTTTGAAGTAGCACCATTAGAAAGAGGCTTCGGTCTTACTATTGGTAATGCCTTAAGAAGAATTATGTTATCTTCTTTACCAGGTACAGCTTTTGTTAGTGCTAAGATTGAAGGCATTCAACATGAGTTTGAAAATTTATCTGGCGTGATTGAGGATGTCATCACTATAATTCTTAATTTAAAACGGGTTGTTTTAAAGACAGAATCAGAAGACCCTAATTTCGAAACTATTTTAGAAATTAACAAGGGTGAAGGCGAAGTTACAGCTGGTGATATAATTCATGATTTAGATGTTACAGTTGTAAACCCTGAACAGCACATCTGTACAGTAGCTGCTGGTGGTAGTGTTAATATGTTCTTAAAGGTTCGTCGTGGTGTCGGTTATATTAGTGCTGACAAAAATAAACAATTTGTTTCTGATGAATCTACTATTGCTATTGATTCTATTTACACACCAGTAACAAATGTATCTTATGATGTGGACAAAGATATTGTTGATAATGATGCTTCATTCGATAAATTAACAGTAAATGTTACTACTAATGGTTCAATTGCTGCCACTGATGCTATTGGTATCGCAGCTAAGATGATGATTGAACACTTAGAAGTTATCGTTGATGAAATATCAGAACAAGCTAAGATGAACAGTTATATGACAGAAACTGAAACAGAAAATAAGAATTCTAAGATGGAAAAGACTATCGAAGATTTAGATTTATCTGTTCGTTCTTATAACTGCTTAAGAAGAGCTGGTATCAACACTGTTGCTGATTTAATTGCTAAATCAGAAGAAGATATGATGAAAGTTCGTAATTTAGGACGTAAATCATTGAAAGAAATTAAGGAAAAACTAGAACAATTAAATTTAGGTTTCCGTAAAGACTAATTAAGGAGGATACAACATGGCTTATTCTAGACTACGTCGTAGCAGTTCACAAAGAAAAGCTTTACTTCGTGATTTAATCACAGATTTAATCTTAAACGGTAAGATTGAAACTACTGAAACTAAAGCAAAAGAATTAAAAAGATTAGCTGATAAAATGGTTACTTTAGGTAAGACTAATACTTTACATTCACGTAGACAAGCTGCTACTTTAATTCGTTTTGAAAAAGATGGCGAAGGCAAATTCGCTATTCAAAAATTATTCGAAGAAATAGCACCTAAATTCGCAAACCGTAATGGTGGTTATACAAGAGTTATCAAGACTGGTTTCCGTCGTGGTGACGCTGCACCTATGGCTATTATTGAATGGGTTGAATAATAAAGGTAAAAGAGTAGCTTTGTCTACTCTTTTTTTGCCAAAGGGGAAAATATCATGCCAAGAAATGAACAAAATATTGTAATCACGGCTAAGTATAAAGTCAAAAGATCAACTGAATTAATGACTTTTTTACTAGAAAAATTAAATACATCAAGAAATAATGTCAAGCACTTACTATCTAATAAGCAGGTACTGGTTAATGGTAATCAAGTTAGTCAATTCAATTTTCCTCTTGCTAATGAAGACGAAGTAGCCTTGACTAAATTTCCTGTTCAAACTAGTCTTAAGCCACAGGTTAAAGTGCAAAAAAAAGAGAGGGTTTATTTAGATATCGTCTATGAGGATGAAGATTTTGTAGCGATTAATAAACCAGCCGGCTTACTAGCGGTTGCTAGTGATAAGGAACTTACGGATACGGCTTATAGTCAAGTATTTGAGTATTTAAAAGCGAAAAATAAACGTCCTTATGTTATTCATAGAATTGATAAGGAAACATCAGGAGTTTTAGTATTTACTACTAATCCTAAGCTTCAATCAAGACTTCGTTTAGATTGGAACAAATATGTTAAATATCGGGGTTATATGGCTATTTGTGAGGGTCATTTAGAACCAAAACAAGCTACGCTTAAAAACTATTTAGCTAACAATGAATATAATTTAGTTTATGTATCTAATAATAGATCCGACCAACTAGCAATTACTAATTATAAGGTTATAGCTGAAAATAAGACCTTAAGTCTATTAGATATTAATATTGATACGGGTCGAAAAAATCAAATTAGAGTCCAGTTAGCTCATTTAGGTCATCCAATTATTGGTGATGAAAAATATGGGCATAAGGAAGCTTTTAAACGTTTGGGATTGCATGCCTCTAAGTTAGTTTTTGTTAATCCTTATACTAATAAGGAAATCAGTATTAATGCTAAAATTCCTAGTCAATTTTATAGTTTATTTAAATAATTAAGTCTCTAGTATTTTTACTAGAGCTTTTTTGTTAAATAAAAGGAAATAGCTAAAAATAAATAGTGCTGACCTTGGTTTTACTTTTAAATAAGTGAATTTTATGCTAGAATAAGCATGTATTATTTTATTGTGGAGGTGCGAAATGACAGATTTAGAAATTGCTCAAAGCGTTAAAGCAAAAGACATTAGAGAAATAGCTAAAAAGTTAAATATTAGTGAAGACAAATTGACTTGTTATGGTAATGATAAGGCTAAATTAAGCATTGATTTATTAAAAAACGATCCTAAAGGTAAACTTATTTTAGTAACTGCTATCTCTCCAACTCCGGCTGGCGAGGGTAAGTCTACAACCACCATCGGTTTAGCTGATGCTTTAAGTGCTTTAGACAAAAAAACTTGTGTTTGTTTAAGAGAACCTAGTTTAGGTCCAGTTTTTGGTGTAAAAGGTGGAGCTTGTGGCGGAGGTTATGCTCAAGTTATACCAATGGAAGATATTAATCTTCATTTTACAGGTGATTTACACGCTATTACGACGGCTAATAATTTGATTTGTGCGATTATTGACAATCATATTTATCAAGGTAACGAATTACATATTGACCCAACTCGGGTTTTAATTCATCGGGTTCTTGATATGAATGACCGCGCTTTACGTAATATCGTTGTCGGGCTTGGAGGTTCAACAAACGGCGTTCCTAGAGAAGATCATTTCGATATTACAGTTGCTAGTGAAGTTATGGCTATCTTATGTTTAGCTAAAGATAGTGATGATTTTAAAGAAAGAATTAACAATATGCTAGTAGCTTATACCTATGATAAAAAACCAGTTACAGTACGTGATTTAGGTTGTGCTGGGGCTATTGCCCTTGTAATGAAGGATGCCTTAAAGCCAAACCTAGTTCAAACCTTAGAACATACACCAGCAATTATTCATGGTGGACCTTTTGCTAATATTGCCCATGGCTGTAATAGTTTAATAGCTACCAAAACAGCTTTAGGTTTAGCTGATTATGTTGTTACAGAGGCTGGCTTTGGTGCTGATTTAGGGGCCGAAAAGTTTTTTGACATTAAATGTCGTCAAGGAAATTTAAAGCCTGATGCTGTTGTTATTGTGGCAACCATTAGGGCCTTAAAGATGCATGGTGGCGTTCTAAAAGAAAACTTAACCGAAGAAAATGTAGAGGCTTTAAAGCTTGGTTTAGCTAATTTAAAGCAACATTGTGAAAATATTAAAAAATTCGGTTTACCTTTTGTTATTGCAATTAATAAATTTGGTTCTGATACAGATGCCGAAATTGCCGCTTTAGAGGATTTTGCTAGTGAGAACAACTATGTCATTTCCTTATCAGAAGTATTTGGCAAAGGTAGTCAAGGTGGTCTTGATTTAGCCAATAAGGTTTTATGTGCTTGTGCAATGCCTAGTGAATTTAAATACTTGTATGACCTAAATTTAACCTTAAAACAAAAAATTAGTAAAATTTGTAAGGAAATATATCATGCTAAGGATGTTAACTATTCGCAAGTAGCCAAAAATGCTTTAGCAAAATTAACAAAGCTAGGTTATGGTAATTTACCAATTTGTATGGCTAAAACCCAGTATTCATTTTCTGATAATCCAAAATTATTAGGAGCTCCACAAGATTTTGTCATGGAAATAAGAGATGTTTTACCATCAGTTGGAGCTGGCTTTATTGTTTGTTTAACCGGAGAAATTATGCGTATGCCAGGTTTACCTAAGGAACCTGCCGCAATGAAAATGGATGTTATTGAAGGTAATGCAGTAGGTTTATTTTAGGAGGATATGATGCAAAAATATGGTTATGAATTAACAGATAAGATGTTAATTTTAAACTTTACCCAAGTATATTGTAAAAGTGCAACTGAGGTTTTGAATAGTGATTGCTTTAAAGATGTTTTTACAGGCTTTGTAAAACATGCTGAGAAGCACGAAAAACTAGATATAGTTAAATTATTAAACTTAGTCAAAAACCCAGTTGAAGATTTTATTGATTTGTTTCGTTTGATTCACGCTTTTGAATATGATGAAATTAGTAAAATTAAACCCGAATATAGTGTTGTATTAGCTAAAAGAGGAGCATTATATAATCTTGTAGAGGAATTTTATGATTATTGGCGTAAGTTAGAACGTTACAGCTACATTGTGGCCAAAAAGGTTGAAGGTGGCGTTCAAAGTGGGGTCTTTTTAGCAACTAATCAGACCTTTACCGAAGTTATTTTAAAAACTTATCGTTCAATTTCTGAGAAACTAGCTGGTCATAAGTTTTTAGTTTACCGCCAATTACCAGCTGGTATTAATGCAGGCCTTTTAATCAGTAAATATGATTGGGCACCTAAGGGATCAGTTTATGAGCAATTTAATATGGTGCCTTGTATTGAATCGGTTTTAATACGTCCACCATTTATTTCCTATACTAAGAAAAATAAAAGAACTGGTGTATATCCAATTAGTAAAACTAATCCGTTAGTTAATGTTAAAATTAACCCAGAACAATTTTTATGCTATCCAATTATGGTTGGCAGTGCACTAGCTTTTGTATATTTTAATAAGCATTTTATGACACATGGTATTACCCTATCTAACTTATTTGAAGCCGCAAGTATTACGGATATTGCTAATAAAAAGCCAGAGTTAATTTATTTATTTGGTTATGGTACTAATGAATCTACTTATTATTATGATGAGGAAGCAGATATTTATGTTGGAGTTGCTCCATTAAGCGATGATGTTGATTATTTTGGCTATATGAAGAAAATGCTTCTTACTCTATATAATACTAAAATGATTAATCAAGGTAATTTACCAATTCATGGGGCTTGTGTCAATATTAGAATGCGTAATAATAAATCTAAAACATTGGTTATTATTGGCGATAGTGGAGCTGGTAAGTCTGAAACACTTGAGGCTTTATCTGGTGTAGCTAATGATGAAATTGTTTCTATGCACACTATTTTTGATGATATGGGAACATTTGTGGAAAAGGATGGGCAAATTGTAGCCTATGGTACCGAAATCGGGGCGTTTGTAAGACTTGATGATATGTCTGCTGATTATGCTTATCGCGAAATGGATAGAGCTATCTATTTAAATCCGGATAAGGTTAATTCTCGTTTAGTAATCCCTGTTTCTACCTACCGCCAAATTATGCATGGCTATAAAGTAGATATGGTCTTATATGCTAATAATTATGATAATAAGGCCGAATTACACTTATTTAATAATAAAGATGAAGCCCTAGCTGTCTTTATTGAAGGTGCTCGTTTTGCTAAAGGTACAACAGGTGAAGTTGGTTTAACTAAATCTTTCTTTGCGAACCCTTTTGGTCCAGTACAAAAAGAACAAGAAACTAGAGTTATTTTAGATAAGATTTTCACTAAATTATTTACTAATAAGGTTCCAGTAGGTCAAATGTATACTAGACTGGCAGTACCAGGCTTTGAACAAGAAGGTCCACATGAAATGGCTGAGATTTTATTAGAGGAATTAAAGGGGGAATAGTAATGATTGGTGTTGTTATGGGTTCTATCTCTGATTACGAGGTAATGAAGGATGCTTGTACTATTTTAGAAGAGTTTGATATTCCTTACGAAAAGAAAATTGTTTCGGCTCACCGCACTCCTGATTTATTAGTAGAATATGCTAAAACAGCTAAAAGTCGCGGTATTGATATTATTATTGCTGGTGCTGGGGGAGCGGCACATTTGCCAGGTATGTTAGCGGCCAATACTATCGTTCCAGTTATAGGTGTTCCTGTTAAATCAAGAACTTTAAATGGTATTGATTCTTTACTTTCCATTGTTCAAATGCCAGCAGGTATTCCAGTTTTAACCGTAGCGATTAATGGGGCAAAAAATGCCGCTTTAAGTGCTATTAGCATTTTAGCTATTAATGATAAAACAATTGCGAAAAAGCTAGAGGATTTTAGAACTAAACAAACGGATACCGTTTTAAATACAACTTTATAAGCTTATATTAAAAGGTTTAAACTATGATAAGTAGTAGTTTGAACCTTTTTTACTTAAACTAGCTTAAATGTTGCTTCATTTAAAAAATTAATAATGCATAATATTATATAACAAGTTGATATAAAATTAATAATAGTGTAAAATTAAACACAAGGAGGTTTTTTAAGATGAACCAAATGGAAGATATTTTAATTGTTAATAAATTACGTAAAACCTTTAATTTATCCCGTAAGCAACAAAAGATTGAAAAAACTAATTTGAAGGTTAAGGTCGCAGTTGATGATATTAGCTTTAGTGTTCATAAAGGCGAAATATATGGCCTTTTAGGACCAAATGGAGCAGGCAAGACAACGACATTACGTATGTTATCCACTTTAATTAAGCCAGATAGTGGTGATGCCTTAGTTAATGGCTTTAGTATTGTTAAAGAAGCGGATAAGGTTAGAGAAAGCATTGGCTTTTTAACAAGTGAGCTAAAGCTTGAAGATTTTTTTACACCCAATTATTTATTTGATTTTTTTGCCAAGCTTCATCATTTAGATGATGAAACAATAAAACGGCGTAAAGACAAGCTTTTTAAGGAATTTGGCATTGATAAATTTCAAGAAGTTAAGGTGGCTGACCTATCTACTGGTATGAAGCAAAAGCTAAGTATTGTCATAGCTATATGTCACAATCCTAGTATTATTATTTTTGATGAACCAACAAATGGCCTAGACGTTTTAACTGCTAAGGTTGTTACTGACTATTTGCTAGCTTTAAAAGCTGAAGGGAAAACGGTCATTCTTTCTACGCATATTTTTTCTTTGGTGGAAAAGCTTTGTGACCGGGTTGGCATAATTATTAATGGCAAGCTTGTCATATCTGAAGATGTAAAAGAACTCTGTGGTGAACGCCAGTTAGAGGATGTCTTCTTTGATATTTATAAAGAGGAAGTAAAGGAGGAAGAGTAGAGTGAAAGATATTTTAATTGTTATTAAAAAGGAATTAACGCGCTTCTTTACAGATTATAGGATGCTAGCCGCAATGATTCTACCAGGCATTTTAATCTATGTGATCTATAGTTTAATGGGTCCAATTCTTTCAAGTAATTTTACAGCCTCTAGAGATTATAATTATCAGGTTTATGTGTTAAATGAAGATGAAACATATCTAAATTTGCTTAAAACTGGTTATACGGAGGCTGGTTATCAAGTTACCTTTTTAGAGGTAGCAGATGAAGAAGAGGTAAAAAATGCCATTAAAGATGAGTCAGCTGATTTACTTATAGCATTTAGCTCCATTAATGATAAATTAGCAATAGATTTGGCCTATAATTCAGCTAAAGTTGAGTCACAAACCATCTATACTATAACAAATACTATGCTTACTAGTGTGCAAGTTAATCCTAATGATTACTTATTTACACTTGCTAATCAAAATTTAGCTACTGATGAACAAACAAGTTCAACTTTTATTTCAATGATGTTACCATTCTTATTGTTGATATTCTTATGTACAGGAGTCATGTCAGTAGCGCCAGAAAGTATTGCTGGGGAAAAGGATAGAGGAACAATTGCCACTTTGTTAGTAACACCACTTAAACGAACTAATTTAGCTATTGGTAAAATTGTAAGTCTAGCTGTCATTTCCTTAGTTGGTGGTATTTCTAGTTTTATTGGTACAATCTTATCCCTACCTAATTTAGCTAGTGCTCAAGGTGCGATTAAGCTTTATTACGGACCATTAGATTATATTTATTTACTACTAATTATTTTATCTGTTTTACTATTATTTGTTGGTATATATTCAATTGCCAGCGCAATGGCTAAAAGTGTTAAAGAAGCATCAGCTTATTCTACACCAATAATGATTATCGTTTTAATTGTTGGTATTATGTCAATGGTTAGTAGTCTACCAACAGCTAATCTAGCTGTCTATTTTATTCCGGTTTATAATAGTGTAGTAGCGATGTCAACCATTTTGTCTTTAGATATCAATATTATAGGTGTTGTAATTGCGGTTGTGTCTAATTTGGTATATGCGGTTATTCTAGCCTTTATTTTAGGTAAAATGTTTAATTCAGAAAGAATTATGTTTAATAAGTAAAATGAAGTACTTTGTTAGTGCTGATATTCATGGTTACTATACCTATTTTATGGAGGCTTTAGCTAAAGCGGGATTTTCTCTAACTAATCCTCATCACAAAATTATTATTTGTGGTGATTTGTTAGACCGAGGACGTGAACCTAAAGAACTAATTAATTTTGTTTTAGAACATCGCGATAAAATTATTTTTATAAGAGGTAACCATGAGGATTTAATGGAAGATATGCTCGTTCGTAACTATCCTACCTCAGCTGATTATCATAATGGAACTTATCAAACCTTATTGGATTTAGGGTATATTGAAGATTCAAGGATGAAGGATATAGCTCTAAGTAGTGATTTAAGACAAGTTTTAGATTTAGCTTTAAATTACTACGAAACAAAGCATTATATTTTCGTTCATTCTTGGCTTCCCACCTTATTATCAGATGAAGGAGAATTAAGCCTTGATCCTAATTGGCGGGAAGCTAATTACTTAGGTTGGTTACGGGCTAAGTGGATAAATCCCGTTATGATGTATCAAAATGGTTTATTTGATACTAATAAAACGATTGTTTCCGGCCATTGGCATGTTAATGCCTTTCATGCTTTGTATGATGAAGATAAAGAAAAAGGCAAAACTAATTATAATCCCTTTGTTACCCCAAAATTTATTGGTTTAGATGCCTGTACTATTGTCAGTAAACAAGTTAATTGCATAGTATTAGAAGATGATGAAACTTAAATTCTTCATCTTTTTTAACTTTATTTTAATAAAAAATAAATTTTGGCTTATTTACCTAATAATTTAAAGATGATAGCGTTTTTATGAAAACGCTTGACAAAGTGTTAACTTAACTAGTATAATTAACTAAAGAAAGATTTCAATGAGGTGAAATAATTGATGAAAAAGAAAAAATATTTATTAACTGGTATTATAGCCTTCTTTTTAATTGCGATAATTAGTACAACTTTTGCTACCTTTGTCATTACGGGTGGTAATAAGAGCACTACTGTAGAAGATGGTAATATAGGAGTTGGAACAATTGATAGTCAAATTGTTAAAGTTTCAGCTAAATTTTTAGATGGTGGCAACAATATTGTTTATGATGCCGATGAAAATGATCATAGTGGAGATGTTCAAGTTTCGAATTATTCTGGTAATTATGATGCTAAGCTTCAAGTTAGTATTGAAGGTGAGGAGTGGACAGAAGTTACAATTAAAGTATCTTTAGTTGAGGGAGATAATAGTGATAATTTGATTGCATTACCAGAAGAGGCAACAATAACTAAAACTCAGTTTGGTTCAGCAGTCGAAAATACATATACAAAAGATGTTACCTTAACCTTTGATTGGGGAACTAAATTTGGTGGAGATAGTCCATCTATTTGGTTGGATGCTGAAGGTCAAGCAGCAACTTATACTTCTCCTGAAGACAAGAGAGATGCTTTACAAGGTTGGTTGAATCAAATCGCTACTTTTAAATATAAGGTTGATATTGTTGTAAAATAATTAAAGATATGGGATTCTTATTTTGGTTAGTTTTACTTGCGTTTATAATTATATTAGCAGTACTTACTATATTTGTGTTTAAGTATCAAAAGGAAACCTTAAACAATATTGAAGAGGGAAATTTTGATCTTGAACTATTTTATAATTATTTAAAGGAACGCCAGAAAAGTAAAATTAAAATAATTAGTAAGAAGACCTTTAAAATAGCTGCTAATATTATATTTGCAGCTATTTTTGTTAGTAGTTGTTATCTTTTTATTACTAATTATTTTAATGTTTCAACATATAAGGTACTTGTTGTCGCTACTAATTCAATGAGCTTTAAAAATGAAAGTAATACGTATTTAAATGAAGATAATTTAAATAACCAATTTAGTGCTAATGATATCGTTTTTGTTAAAAAAGTTAAAAATATTAGTGAACTACAAGTTTATGATGTTATCTCTTATTTAAATGAAGATAATATTAATATTATTCACCGCATTATAGCTATAAATGGTGAAAAAATTATTACCCGCGGTGATGCTAATAATACTTCAGATGAACCGATTAGCTTTAAACAAGTGGTTGGGGTTTATACTAATTTTAAAATTCCTAAATTAGGTTTAGTGGTCTTTTTCTTACAATCATATTATGGTTATTTATGTGTATTTGGTATTTTTTATGCTTTGGTAATTTATTCGGTAGTTGATAGTAAAATTACTAAATTGCGGATGGTTCGATTAAATAATTTAAAAGATTTAGTGGGAAATAGAACTAGTTACACTTTAGTTAGTAAAGATGGTAGCTTAGTAGTTGAAGGTGCAAGTGTGCAATTAATACTTGAGAAAAATACTATTTCTGAAACTAAAATTAAATAGTTAGGTAGGTGTTTTTATGAAATTGAAATTTACAAGGAATAAGCTAATAGCTATTTGTGTTGTTGTTTGTTTTTGTTTTATTAGCTTATTTGTTGCGTTAAGTATTGATGCAAGCTATACTCTTTTTAAAAGTACTAATCCGATTGCCTTAATGGCTAAGACTATGGGGTTTCCAGAATTTAAACCCATTAGTCAAACATGGATTATGCTTTGCTTTTTATTGATTTGGTTAGTCGTTTATGTCGTTAGTGTATGCTTTATCAATAGCTATGCTAAGGCCAAAGAAGAAAATCCTTTAGCTGTTAAATACATTTTCTTTTATGTAGGGACATTCTTTATTTGCTTAATTTTATCCCTAGGAATAGCCTCATTATTTTTTATTCCTAATGCTTGGTCTTATTATTCAGCCTGCTTAGCTTATGTTTTTGAAACATTTTTCTTTGCTTTACTAATAACGGTATTTCTAGGATTATTATGTTTTGCTCTAATTGGCTTAGTTTTAAATATTAAAAACTATCATAAACCACTTTATGCTTTAAGTGAAAACAAAGTAAAGGAAGATAACTATAACCATAGTTTAAATGAGACCTTTGCTATTCCAGAGGATAAAGATAGTAAGGTAGCTAGTGCCCAAGTAGCTCTTAGTTCTAATGTTCCTAATACAGCACCTTTAAAAGATAAGGAAGAATTATTTAGAGGCTTAACCAAGATTGATAGTAATTATTTTAGTCATGGCAATTTAAACTTAGAATCAAGTCTACATGATTTAAAGACTATTTGTGATGATCTGCAGGTTTATTTAGCTAATAGTCATAATCTTTATTACGATATTGCTAATTTACGGGCCTTTGTTGCCGGCTTAGCTTGTAGTAGTTTAATTATTCTTGAGGGTGTTTCTGGTACTGGTAAGTCTTCCTTACCGCGGTATTTTGCAGAGTTTATTGGTGAAGAAAGCTTCTTTGAAGCTATTCAAGCTACCTATCGCGATAAATCAAATTTATTAGGCTATTATAATGAATTTACTAACACCTATATGGAAACCGACTTTTTAAAATCACTTTATAAAGCTTCTTGTTATCCTAATCATATTAATTTAATAGTTTTAGATGAAATGAATATTTCTCGGGTTGAATACTATTTTGCTGATTTCTTATCAGTTCTAGAATATCCAGAATTAGATAGAAAGATTAGGCTAATGGAATTGCCTGAAGATTATAAGGCTCCAAATAATTTAAAAGATGGACTTTTATTTATTACACCTAATAACTATTTTATTGGTACTTGTAATAAGGATGATTCAACCTATACTTTAACTGATAAGGTAATTGATAGAGCAATCGTGATTACCTTTAATGATTATGGTAAGGAAGTTCATTATAACAAGGAAGTTAATCCAATTATTTTAACTAATGATGAATTAAAGAAATTATATAAGGAGGCTCTTACTAATAAAGAATTAGCCTTAAGTGATATTGATAGTAAAAAAGTTTATAGCTTAATAGATAAGATTCAAGAATTATTTGATATTACAATTGGTAACCGTATTTTAAAACAATTAAATACCTTTGTCCCGGTTTATATGGCTTGTGGTGGGACGAAAGATATGGCAATTGACTTTATGTTTAGTACAAAAATTTTAAGAAAATTAGATAGTCACTTTGAAATGTCTTTTAAACAATCTTTAACTAAATTTAAAAAGTATCTAACAACTGATTTAGGCCTTAATATGCCAAATTCGATAGCTATTGTAGATAAATATCTACATAAGTTAGAGTGATCATATGCAAGAATATCAGTTTGATTTATCCTTTGTTGCTAAATCTTTAGCTAGTATTAATAATGTGATAAATCACGTTAATCATATTATTAAAAAATATGTTTTTACCTTAAGGGAAGAAGAAACAGTTGTTAGAATTAATGAAAAATATAACTACGATGCTGCCTTATTAAGACAAACATTAAGGGAAGTAAAGTTTTTTAAAAAAGATGGCTCAAATATGAAGTTAGAAAAGCTTTATAGTTATAATTTAGTTGATAATCTTGATACTTATGAAAACCGGTTTATTAAATATCTTATCAAAAAGATTAAAAACAATTTGCGCTATTTATATGAGGCCTTTAAACCACTAACTATCAAGAAGGTTTTAGGTGGTAATTTAAATTTTTCTTATTTTGGTAATTATCAAAAATTAGCATTACTTAATGCTAGTCTTACCTCTGAAAAAGAGCTTAAAGATTATTATGAACAAATTACCAACCTTGATGCTGGTTTAAGTTTAATTATGCGCTCTAATTATTTTAAAAATATTAAAGATGATGATTTTAGAAATGTGATTCTTACTAACCTTTTAGCGGATGATAAGGATTATAACTATTGTTATCGCTATAATTTAGCTAAGACTAATTACTATCAAGAGACAATAAAAAAATTAATTATGGACTTAGATAGTAATATGAAATGTCTTAACAAGCAAAAGATTACTAACTATTTTGAATTTAATGACTATAAATTGCAACTTAATGAATTTATCTTAACCCTTAGTGCTAAACAGGAAGTGCTTAATCTAACAATTAAGGTAGCTGGTTTAGAAAAAAATTATGAATTACGGCTTTTAGATAACAATATGTTACCTGTTTTAAATATTACAGGTAGCGTATATGCTCAAATACCTCTTCTATTTGTTACAGATTATAGTCAAATTATCGCCGCTTTAATTTATAGGGTCAAAGATAGTAATGATACTTGTCCTTATTGTGGTTCTTTATTAGAAAATAATCATTGTTCAAATTGTGGTCTTGAAACAGAAACTTATATGATTGCTGATACTAAATATTTATGGTTACTTAATTTAATTAATCTACCAATAGGTGGTGAATAAAATGCTTAAAAAAATATTGATAATTTTAATATTACCAATTCTTTTCTTTCTTACTGCTTGTAGTGCCTTTGTAGGTGAAGACGGAGTGCTAATCAAAGAAATTACTGCTAAGGCTAATGAAGATGGTTCAACTCTAATTACTATTACTTTTACCGATGATACCCCAGAAGTGACCTTTACAATTCCTAAAGGTGAACAAGGCGAAGAAGGTTTAGCAGGAGTAGGTATTAGTAGTATTGAAGAAAAAGACAATAAATTAATTGTTACACTTACAGATGGGAATGTTAATGAAATACCACTTGATTTAGAAGACATTACTAATATTTCATCCACTTATAGTGCTCAAAATAATGAAACAATTATAACTATTGCAACCACTAAAGGTAGCTATGAATTTAAACTGAAGGATGCTTTAGGTATTAAAGATGTCATAAGTAGTGTAGACGGCGCGACTGGTAATACAATTGTAGTCATTGAAATGACTGATGGTACTAAAAAAGAAATAACTATTCCTAAAGGTGATAAGGGTGAAGATGGTAAGGGCATCTTAAGTATTTTAAATTCTGAAACAGCAACAAGCTATATTTTAACGGTTACCTATACTGATGAAACATATGAAGAATTTAGCTTTACTAAACCAACTTCAACAAAATGGTATAGCGGTAGTGGTGCACCTAATAACTTAAGCATGGGAATGTTACCTAATAATGGTGATTTTTACTTTGACAAAGCTAACTTTAGATTTTATCAATATCAAGGTTCACCTTACTATACCTGGTCACTAGTAGCTGATTTAGGTTTATCTGGTGATACTTGTCAAATTATATTTAATGCAGTAGCTAATGGTGGAGAAATCATTAGTGGTTCTAATACTATAACTTGTGATTACGGCTCTTATGTTAGTCTAGCTAGTATTCCGCTAGCTTATAAGGAAGGTTATACCTTTGTGGGTTGGTATACAACACAGGATGGTAATAATAATGTTAATGCCCAAAAGTTTACCGATTTAACCCCTGTTTTAGGTAATTTAACCTTATATGCTTGTTTTGAACTAAACGCTTAAAGAAAGGAGTTTCCTATGAAAAAAATTAGCATAGTTTTAGCAGTTTTTTTAGTAATGCTATCTTTAATAACAATTAGCTATGCTAGTTTTATTATTGATGGGAATGGGAGTATTATTGTTAGTACAAATCAAACTAAAATCAATGTTGCTAATATTATTACTAATGACTACTCTTTTGTAAGATGTAATAGTTCAAGTGGATTAAGTTATTACACTAATAATGATGGAACATGTGAATTAGTAAATACGGATGCTAAAGTTACGCTAAATGTAACTATCTTACGTGATAATTATCAAACGTATGTCGCCTATTTTAGGGGCCATTACTTTTATTTTAAATTAGATATTAGTAGTAATAATTTCTTACAAAATTTAAATCCTATCGCTTATTTAAGCTATAGCACTTATACAGCTTATTTTACATTAAGTTATGTTGATAATAGTTTAGTAGGAATGATGCCTATTACTTCAAATAACGTTTTTAGTAATGATTATTTTGATTACATTGCATCCAAAACAATTTCTAATATGAATTGTGCAATTACAATTGATTTTTCTAATAGTTTAAGTAATCAAAAAGTATATGTTAATAATAATGCGATGTCATTAGAATTAGGTACTAAGGAGGTAGCTTAAATGAAAAAAATAAAAATTATTCTTTTAAGTTTCATGTTAATAGCACTTAGTATTTCCATTGCTTTTAGTACTTTTTTATTTACCAATTCGAAAATAACTATCAATATCAATAATTCCGAAACTACAAAATATAAGATTACATTTACTGATAATGGTAGTGTGGTAAAAACTATGTTTGTCGATAGTGACTATAATTTATCTTTAAAAGACGCCCCGTATTACTTTAATAGTAGTGGTAATCCAATTAAATGGTATAGTAATAGTGTAGGAATCATTAATGCCTTTGATGCTACTATTTCTAGTAATCTTGATTTTCAGGCTAGTTCATTTTCTAGTAGTGAGATAATTACAGAAAATCTGCAAAATGGTTGGCCTAGCAGTGATAATAATATGGATAAATTTAATTCTAATTACTCCAATTATTATGTCTATAATGGTAACATAACATTGTTTTATCAAGCTAATTTTTGGGGTGAACATGACCATCTAGAGTTAGATTTACTTCATATGACTAATATTGTTAATGGAGATCAAACGATAGGATTACAAGCTAGTACTAATAATTGTAAGTATAACTTGCAGTTAAATAGAGATATTATTTTGATGGGTAATATTACAGTTGGTGGTATGACTGGATTTTATGGTGATGATAGTAATTACTCTCAAATTTCTTATCAAGGTTTTATAATTGGTGATTATTGTACACTTGATTTAAATGGTCATGATTTAATTGTTGGTGATCCAAATGATGGGGCAATGCTTGATGTTTGGGGACAAGTTACGGATTCTAGTGCTGAAAAAGAAGGAACATTGGTTTTAGATTCTTCAGCAACTATGTATGCTGTTATGGTAGTAGAGGATGTCTACCATGAAAAAAGAATGCCTTACACCTATTACTCTAATGATAATATTTTTGCCATGTATAGATGCCCCTATTGGGATTGTAACACTATCATTAACTCTGGTGCTAGTGTTTATGGTAAGTATCGAATTGATCTAGGTGGTTTAGGTACGGATTGGATTTATGGGGATATTAAGCTAATTGGTAAAACGGAGAGTTTAATTATAATAAATAATGGTTATGTTAAAAGGACGGTTGGCACTAATCAAACTATTAAAAATCTAGGTGGAGTATATACAAATGATTGGTTATATCAAATGATAAATTATGAAGCATATGATGCTAGTATTACATTTAATAAATTTGAATTGCCATTTGAGTATTCCGGATTTAATGCTGACATGGATAGTACAGGTTATTCTTTCTTTATTTCTCCGTATTTTGATTTTCAATTATATGGTTGCACATTAAATTTAAATCAACATCTAGTATTTATGCCAGGTTCTAGTTTATATATTGATAGTAATAGTACTTTAAATATTTCTTATCAAGAAAATAAATCAATGTCATCAATATCTGCATCAGGTATTACAATACCAGAAAAATATTGGCAGGCTAGTGGTGGTATGACTTTCTTAAATGAATTTTATTTAATGAATAGTATTACAACTTTATTTGGAACAAATGCATCAGATAATACAGAGGGATACTCCTGTGTTATATATCAATCGAGAGGTGACTTTTGGTCAAATTTAGAACCAGCTTATGGGTATTTAGAATGTAAGGTTAATTTTATTAGTCAAACTTTTCATCAATATGTTCCTATTGAATTTGGCGGTAGAATATATGTGAAAGATGTAGAAAAATTTAGAGGTTATATCAACAATGGACTTAGTAAAAATTTAAATATTCAACTATTTTCAACTACCTTCAAAACTGATTGGTGTAGAATATTTGGTAATAGCGGAACTGATAAAAAGTATATTTATCGTGATGTAACAGGTTACTATACGTATCCGTTAGTATGTAATGATTATGTAATAATGGATCCAACAGATACTACAGGTAAGTCTATCAATAATACTGATACAACAAATAGGTATAAATATGATTGGGATGCTAAAGTAATATATAATGAATTAACTCCTAGTGAAGGCTATGCTTTTATTTATACGACAAATGATTTAAGTAATCTATATCTTTGCAACAATATTAATGGTGTTGATAGTTTAGCTGGGTATTATCAAAGGATACCTACTATTGATAGAAACAATAAGAAAATTGTATATAACAGTACGGAGTATATATTATTTAATGGAGCATATATTCCAAAAAATGGAACAGGTTATTTAGTTTCAAAATTTATTGATAATACTATATATGCAAGTACACTTACTTGGTCATTTAGTTATACGAATGGTGCTTGGAAACCAAGTAGTGCTGTTTAGAATTGGGTGATTTTATGGAAAGAAACATAACAATTGAAATTAAAGATTTACATAAATCCTATGGCAAGAAAGAAGTAATTAAGGGTATTTCTTTAGTTGTTTATGCTGGAGAATTATTTGGCTTTATTGGTAAAAATGGGGTTGGTAAATCAACAACAATTGAATCAATGATAGGTATAAAATCGTTTAATAGTGGTGAAGTTTTTCTTAATGGCCATTCTATTAAAAAAGAGCCAAATAAAGCTAAATTTTCAATTGGCTATGTTTCTAGTGAACCCATTTGTTATGAAGATATGACTGGTTTTCAATTTGTGGAATTTATGGCCTCAGTTTATAAGGTTGATGAGGAAGTATATATTAATAATTTGAACTATTTAAAGAAACGTTTGGAATTGTCAGATTATGATTTAAATAGACAAATTAAAGAGTATTCACATGGTATGAAACAAAAACTTTGTTTAATAACATCTTTAATTCACAACCCAAGTATTTGGATTTTAGATGAACCAACGGTTGGTCTAGATGCATTTACAGCCAATGAATTAGCTTTAATGATGAAAGAATATACAGAAGCTGGTAAGACTTGTTTCATTACCAGTCATAATATTGAGTTAGTAGCGAAGATTTGTGATCGCGTGGCTATAATTAAAGACGGCTTAATCTATGGCACGTATGATTTGAAAAAAGAACCTAAATATCGGTATATGCTACAAGATATTTTCTTTGAGGCCTATAAAGGTGTTTCTGACCATCTTTTTTAGAGAACTTATCTCTAGCCGTCTCTTACAAAAGAAAGGATATAAGTTTTATTTAAATCTCTTTTTTAATTTAATATCTATTACAATTTTAGTTTGTTTACTGTGTTATGTTTATAATTTGCTTTATGAAAAATTAGCGGTATTTACTAATTTTAATAAGAGCTTTTTAGTGGTTGTGTTAACTATTCTAACATTTCTATTAAGTTTATATTTAGTTAAAGATATAAATAATGTTTATTTTAGTAGACCTAATGAAATTATTTTGTTGAAATCACGACCAATAGATAATTATAGTATTATTTTTGGTAAATTAGCTTATGTTTATCTTAAGAGTTTAGTTTATAATTTATTGACTATTTTTGTCATTTTAGTGTTATATGGTGATAAGCTAGGTTATGGTATTACTTATCATTGTTATAATATAGTATCACTCATTTTCTTAGTTTTTTTGGAACTTGGTTTAGCCTTGTTTTTTAGCATATTAGTTAGATTTCTTAAAAACTTTTTAAATAAAAGTAAGCTATTATCTTTTTTAACTACTATTATTTTAGCTTTTGTTTTAGCTATTTTTTATGCTTTGGTTTTAAAAGGGTTTGTCAATTTAGTTAGGGGTGACTCGCTAAATAATTTATTTAATAGCTCAAATGTTAATACCTTTACAAAAATTAGTACATATTTGTATCCTTTATATAGTGTAGTTGCTTTAGGAACAAGTTTAGAAAGAGCGATTAATTTTTTGATTATCTTGGTAATCTGTGGTAGTATTTTCTTAATTGCCTGCTTAATATTTAAATTTTATTATGTCAGGTATTTAAATGGTGCTAATAAAAACACTAAACGCTATTTAGATCATCAAGTTAAACTTACTAGTACTAACAAAGCTTTAATTCAAAAGGAATTATTTTTAAGCTTTAATCAAGCTGATGGCGTTTTTTCTTATTTTTCTTTAATAGTAATTGAGCCACTTTTAATCTATGCGGTTATTAGCGGGCTTAATTTAATTTTTCAAACGGGGAACTTAGTTTATTTTAAGCAATTGTATGCTTCTGGTTATTTAAGTATGATGACGGCATTAATCCTTTTATTTATCGCTGTTATTAATGCCACTTCTAGTATTGCCCTAGAAAAAGAAAGACGCATGTTAATTAAATTAAAGGTTTTACCAATTAGTCCAGTTAGACAAATGACGATTAAAATTTTTGTACCTTTTGTGATATCTAGCACCTTTTATTTAATTAGTTTAATTGTTTTAATTATTACAAAAGAAATAGATGGTTTAAGTTTTGGCTATTTACTTGTTATTGGTTTAATTTCTTTATTAGTTTTAAATATCAGTTCTATCTACACAGATTTAAAAACTAAAACGGGGTTATTGTCTTTGTTTTTAGATTTTGTTTTGCCTATAATTTATATATTAGTAGCCTTTGTAATTAGTATTTTAATTAATATAAATGAAAATTTTTATTATCTCATTATCTTAGGCTTGGAATTTTTAACCTTGCTAGTTTTATTAACTATTTACAAAAAAGTAATAAATAAAGGTTTTATTAGTCACGAGGTGGTAGATTAATGCGTAAAAAAGCTATCTTAATATTATTATTAATACCTTTTATCGTAGCTATTTTAGCCTTTGTTGAGGTTAGAAATAAGATTAAAGAAGTAGAACAGGACATAACTAATATTGTGTTTAATTATGATAATAATGAAGCCTTTACCTTAGATGAAGGGAAAATTTTATTAGAGGCGTCTGCTATTTATGATTCCAGTTTACCACTTGCTGATGGTAATAATTTGATTTGGTCCTCTAATAATTTAGAGGTTTGTGAAGTTAAAAAAGAAGGAAATAATTATTATTTATACTTGAATAAGGTTGGTGAAAGTTTAATTACCTGCCAAAATGCTAAAGGTACAGTTAGTAAATCTTTTATGGTTACTATCTTAAGTAGTGATGGTGGGGTATTACTAAATTTGGAACGAGGGTTTAGTGGTCAGGGTATTGCTTCAAATTATAATGTTGGTTTATATGATCTTGATTATAGTGCCACTTCACCTAAAGATTACCAGTTAGTTACTAGAGAAGAAGTATTTACCATTGAATTAATTAATATGAATACTAACATTGCTGATTTAAAGGTAGAAGCAAGTTCTAATGTTGAGGTTAATTTAACCACTAAAACTATTACTTTATTAGCACCGGGAATGGCAAGTATTAAGATTTATGATCAGCTTAACGAGGAAGGGGCTGGCAATTTAAGCTTTAATGTTATAGATGGAGTTAATATTTATTCTTATAATGATTTATTACTTGCAACTAATTTTAGTAAAGAAAGCTTAAAGATTGTTCAAAGAGTTAATTTAGAGTCTTATCAAAATACCTATAATACTGATGGTAGCTTGAAACAAGCGGATACGGTTCTATTTGGTAATTATAATAATGGTTCTTATAATTTTACTAATGAGGTTTATCGGTTTACGACTACCTTTAATCATCAATTTATTGATAGTTGGAATCAAGTAGCAGAAAAAGTTTCTACTACAGTAGTAGCTGGCATTCATGTAACCGCTGATTATTATGGTAATGGCTTTACTATCAATATGCATAATTTATGCTATCCATCAGATACACAGGAGATAACAGTGGATGGTAGTAATGTTATGATTCCACTTTTAAAAGCTACGGATTTATTTAGAGGACCGCTAGTTTATTTATCACTCGGAGCGCCAAAAACGAATTCGAGTCTTGGTTTAGCCAATTACACTTATGCTATTTATGCTTTATATGGACAAGATAATATTGGCGTTTATGTTGAAGGTGATAATATTACTTTAGATGATGTGCATTTTAAAAACTGTGATTTTGGCAATAACTTTTATAATTTAGAATATAGCGGTACTGTTTTAGAATTGGCAGGTAAGAATATTACAGTTAAAAACTCGGTAATTGAAAATGGTCGCAATGTTATTAGAAGCTTTAGCTCGCAAGTTAGTATTACTAATTGTTTACTACAAAATGGTATGGAATATTTAGTTAAGACTGGTTCTAATGAAGGCATAAAGGTTGATTTAACCAAACGGATTTATTATGAAATTAATGGTAGTAATTATTCTAGTATAGTTTCTGACTATCTTAAACCAAGTGATGCCATGACTAAAAATTATCAGGCTGATAGCATTTTAACCAATGCGGCTTTACTAAATACTCCTGGTGGTGCTTTTTTTGGCTTTAGTGAGCCAATTTATACTAAAGATGAAGTAATAAAATTTAATGAAATCATCAAAGATGCCTTAAGTAGTGAAGATAGTTTATATGATTTTAATGGCAATAAAAAGTATAATAATTACTTGACTATAACTGACACTTTATTTGCTAATAGTGGTATTTCAGCTATTTTACTTGATACCTTAGCGAATGGCTCCTATTTAGAAACTAATATTACCTCTTTATTTAATTTGTTATTAGGTTCTTATATTCCGCAATATCCTAAAAATATGGCTTATACGTCCTATCCGACTAAACTTGATTTGGTTGGTAATAATGCTTTTTATGATTGGAAGGATATGGCAAAAATAGATTTCTCATCTTTGTTATTTCAAGACATAGCCGGCCTAATTTTGGCTCATGGTGGAGTTGGTAGTGTTGAGGTAACCGATGATAATTATTTACCTCTTAGAAAATTAATTAGTATGGAAACAGATTATCATTTAGAGGATGGTATGACAACATATGTTAATTTGCCAATTATGAAAATGGGTGGTGGACCAAATTTATCAGATGTTTATTGTGAACAAGGTCTTTTAACTAGTTTTTCAGTCGATCCATATCTATATGCTCTAGATTTAAGTACAGAAATGGTGGATGATTTTATGACTAATAATCAAGCCAAAAGGGAAACAATGTTAATTGCGATGACCCGGGCTTCTAGTAATGTTTTAGGCTTTGAAGAGTATACTTTTTATAGCTTAGACGTTAGTAAACATTACTGGTATAAGGAAAATCCTAGTATTACTATTCTGAGGGAGAACAATGATTAGTATTAGAATTATATTTGCTTTAATTATTTTATTTATGCCCTTAATAATCTATTTGTTAGCACCCCATAAACTATTGCTAAAAATAATTTTATATCTATTAGTAATTTATTTTTTGGTTTATAAAATAGGGGAATATTATTATCACATTTTTATAGAAAAAAGTAATCAATATCCCGTGGAATTTTCAGCAATATCTTATTTTTTACTAGCAATTGGGGTATTATTTAGATGGAAGGGACTAAGGGAATTTGGTGGCTTACTGGCTATTTTAAGTGGTTTCTTTTATGGAATTGCTAATATAGTAGCACCGGAATCTTTTTTGCATAATGCTAGATTCTATTTAGAAATGGCCCGTCTCAATCATACACTCCTTTTTTTAGCCGGTCTCATTGTTAATACAATTTATTATAATAGGGGAAAATATTTTCCATATTTATTAGGTATAGCTCTTGTTTTAGCTTATGCTTTTACGATGAAACAAATTTTAAATTATCAAGCAGCTGATTATGTTATATATGAGGTCGTTTTAGCCACTTTCTTAACAAATTTAAATCTTTATTATTGGTATATATTAATTTTTTATTACCCGTCAATAATATTATTATACCTACTATTAATAAAACTTTATTTTAAGATGAATGAAGAATTTTTTTATGTAAATGCTTTCTAAAATATTAAAAATATTTAACTTCTTATTTACAAGCCATAAAAAAAGTGTATAATAATGTCATAAAAATAAAAAATGATAAGAGGAGCAAGACAAAAGAGTACTATTTGGAGGAGGCATCCGGTGAAGAATAGGAAAGGTAAGCTTGCCGAACGACTATTTAGGCATAAATAGCTCGTGGGGTTGTAGATAACATCTACTTCACTCCTACTATTTTAGGTAGTAGAGGCGCTTAAATATTTTTAACATAAATTATGAGTTTTAGGCGTCTACAATGTGGACGCATTTTTTATTTTTAAATTAAAAAATAAAGAAGAGGTTTTGAAAAATGAAAAAATTATTTAAAGGTTTATTAGTGGGTGGCTTAAGTGCTTTAGCTTTAACAGCATGTTCTAATGCAGAAGTTACAAATGATACTTTAGTTATTGGTATGGAATGTAACTATCAACCATTTAACTGGACTACTTTTAGCGAAAGTGAATATACTTTACCAATTGACGGGGCAACTGGTGAATATGCGGATGGTTATGATATCCAAGTTGCTAAGTTCTTATCGGAAGAATTAGATCGTCCAGTCGTTATTCAAAGATTAGTTTGGGATAACTTAATTCCATCCTTAGAGGCTGGTACTATTAATATGATTTTAGCTGGTATGACTGATACTGCAGAAAGAAGACAATCTATTGATTTTACAGATCCATACTTAACTAGTGATTTAGCCTTCTTAATTTCTAAGGCTAATTTAGAAGAATATTTCCCAAATAATAGTGCAGAAAACCCAGCTACTTATGCTGATTTACAAGCCGCTTTTACTGGTAAAGTATTAGTATGTCAAGCTAACGTTGTTGGTGATGGCTTTATCGACACTTATTTCTGTGAAAAAGATGAAACTATTACGCATAACCAAGCAACTACATCTTATCCACTTGCTGCTCAACAAGTAGCCCAAGGTATTGCTTTTGCTATGCCAGCTGAACTTCCAGTAGTTGAAGCTATGACTAATATCAATGATAATTTGGCAACTTTATATGTTGATTATTCTTTCTTAAGTGATGAAGATCAAACTGGTTTATCTGTATCAATTGGTATTAAAAAGGGTAATGAAGAATTAAAGAATGACTTAAATGCCGCTTTAGCTAAATTATCTGATGCTCAAAGAGCTAGCATGATGGGAGCTGCTTCTCAAAGATCAGCTACAAGTGCTGAATAATCGGGTTTAAATCATGATTGATTTTGAACGAATTGCTAATATTTTAAATAACTATAGCTATTTGATTGGCTATGGTATTTTATCTACCTTAGTATTATCATTATTTGGTACAATTGTTGGGCTAATTCTAGGTATTTTTCTAGCCTATGGTAAAGGCGTAGTTATAAAAGAAACAGATTATTTTCTTATTAGGGGATTAAAATATTTTGTAAAAGGCATTTGTAATATATACTCTATCATCTTTAGAGGAACACCTATGATGGTTCAAGCCTTAGTTTTCCAATATGGTTGTCAAGCTTTAGGCTTTAACTGGGCTTTGATTCGTTTTCCAAGTAGTTTGTCTAACTTTTTAAATGGTTGGTTTATTGCCGGTTTAATTGTCATCACTTTAAATACTGCTGCTTATATGGGTGAAATTGTTCGTTCTGGTATGAATGGTGTTGATAAGGGTCAAGAAGAGGGAGCTCGTTCTTTAGGTATGTCAGCCTCAAGAACCTCCATATCTATCATTTTACCGCAAGCCATCCGTAATGCTTTACCAACTATCGGTAATGAGTTAATCGTTAATATTAAGGATTCATCTGTTTTAAATGTTATTGGCGTAACCGAACTATATTATCGTTTATATATCACAATTGGTGGTAAGACCTTTGCTTATCTTGAATGTTTATTAATTGTAGCAATCATTTATTTAATCTTAACTCTAATAACTACTCTATGCTTAAAGTTATTTGAGAAGAAATTAGATGGTGTTAAGTTTAGTTTTAATCCTTTTAGATTTAGAAGAAGGAGTAATGAATTATAATGAATATATTAACAGTATCTAATTTAGCCAAATATTTTGGCCACAATAAAGTGTTAAAGGATATTAACTTAAAGGTGGCTAAAGGGGATGTTATCTCCATTATTGGTCCATCTGGTAGTGGTAAATCGACTTTTCTTAGATGCCTAGATTTACTAGAAACCCCTACTAGGGGAACTCTTTCCTTTAATAATGAAGTTTATTTCAATATTAATTCTTGTAAGGATGACTTTGTTGATTATGAAGCCTATAATAAGGCTTTAGAACACTATGATGAAGAACTAGTTAGAACAGAAGATGAAGTAGCTATTTGGGCTAATAAGCTAATTGAGCATAAGGATAAATCCTATAAAGAAAAACTAAAGGTAGCAAAAAAAGAGTACAAATTAGTACGCAAGAATCCCGTTCTAAAAAGAGATTTTTATGATGATGCAGCTTATAAAAAGGCTATTGATGAAAATCCTAATATTATAGTTGATGCTAAAGAAATTAATCATATTCGTTCAAAGGTTGTCATGGTTTTCCAAAGCTTTAATTTGTTTAATAATATGAATGTTTTAGACAATTGTATTATTGCTCAAACTAAAGTGCTAAAAAGAAGCTATGAGGAAGCTAAAGAGAAGGCTATTATGCATTTAACGAGTGTTAATATGCAGGATAGAATGAATTATCGTATTTCTGAATTATCAGGTGGACAAAAACAAAGAGTAGCCATTGCCAGAGCCTTGTGTATGGACCCTGAAATAATCTTATTCGATGAGCCAACCTCTGCTCTTGATCCGGAGATGGTTGGTGAAGTTTTAGATGTTATGCAAAAACTGGCCAAAACAGGTTTAACAATGATTGTGGTAACGCACGAAATGGCTTTTGCTAAAGACGTTTCGAAAAAGGTTATTTTTATGGAAAATGGTTATATTGTGGAACAAGGAACACCACAAGAAGTATTTGATAATCCAAAGGAAGAAAGAACAAAAGAGTTCTTAAAACGCTATTTAAATAGATAACAAAAAAGGGCTTAGTTTAAACAAAACTAAGTCTTTTTTGTTAAGCTTTAGCAGCAGCTTCAGCATCAACAGTATCATCACTTTTAAACAAGATTTCTGGTACTCTTGGGAAGAGCTTATTTATAATTCTAGCAACAAAACCTATCACAATAGCAGCCACAACTGTTCCTTCTCTAACTCCGTGTAATTCTTGCATTAGCGCGAAGGTTAAAATTAGAGCAATAATAGTCATAGAAGCATCAAAACAAACCTTACAAATACCAAATTCCTTGTGGAAAGTTAAGGCAATGGCTCTCGCAAATGATTCACCAGGTAGCATAACAACATTGGCAATCATTTCTAAATAAACTCCAAAACCTAAAACGATACAACCAATCAATAAATATAAAATAGCTAAAAAATAATTAGCAGGGCTCATAAACTTTAGTAATTGAACACCTAAATCACTTAAGTAAGCAAAGACCAAAGCTACTGGGATTTGAATTAAATATTCTAATTTAAAATTACGTCTTAAGATAATTACTTGTAGAACAACTAACAATAAGTTAAAGATGAAAACAAATATACCAAAGGATGTAATATTAAATAAAGTAAAAGGGAAAGCGATACTTAAAACATCAGGTATAACTGTAGTAGGTGAAGTGCCTAATGAGGCGTTTTTAATAATGGCTACGCTTAAAGCATTAACAAATAAACCAACAATAAATACGATATATCTTTTAAATTTTTCCATATAATCCTTCAAACAATAACGAATGATATCTTATCACTATAATTCATACATGTCAATACTTACATGTTTGTCTATTAGAAAAAAATATGTTATCATATTATATATTTGAGAGGAGGCATATTATGGGCACATTAGAATATGCTTTACTAGGCTTATTGAAAAGAGAAAAATTGACCGGTTATGATTTAACTAAACGCTTTGAAAACAATTTGGTGGAGTTTTGGCATGCTAAACATAGCCAAATTTATCCAGAACTTAAACAATTAACAGAAGCAGGTTATGTCGTTTATGATATAGAGATTAGTGGTAATGTTTTAGAAAAGAAGGTTTATTCCATTACCCCTAAAGGAGAAGAACATTTTAATAATTGGATTAGGCAAAATACGATTGAGTTACCAAGCTTTAAGGATGAATTCAAATTAAAAATGTTTTTTAGTGATTTATTAACTAAAGAAGAGCAAATTGGACTTGTGACCAATGAATTAAATTTACATCAAAAGAAACTAAAACATTTAAAGGACAATGCCAAAAATTATGCCGAAGTTCCAACCTATGATAAAGAGGCCCTAGCTAATTATTTAGTTTTACAGGGTGGAATTAAAAGGGAGGAAATGTATTGTTCCTGGTTAAAAGAAGTTTTAACAATTATTGATAAATAAAAAAGCACCGCAGTGCTTTTTTATTTTGTAATATTATCAAGTAGTTTATCTAAGGCTACAATATCGTCTTCTTTAGTTAAGAAGGAGGTTACAAAGCGCAAAACTAATTTGCCATCAGCTAAATTTAATTCAATTTCAATAGCTGCTCGATCCTTTAGCTTATTGTAAAAAGTTTCATCTACAACAATAAATACTTGGTTGGTATCATTATGAACATAAAAAGGTATTTGATGTTTAATAAAGACTTGGCGAAGAAGACTAGCCATTTCATTAGCGTGTCTAGCAAGTTTAAAGAAGAGGTCATTTTTAAATAGTTCATTAAATTGAATACCTAAAAGACGACCCTTAGCTAAGACAGCTCCTCTTTGCTTCATTAAATATTGGAAGTGAGATTTTAAGTTCTCGTTTTTTATAACCAGGGCTTCTCCAAATAAGGCGCCATTTTTCGTGCCTCCAATATAGAAAATGTCACTGTATTTGGCAATATCAGGTAAGGTTAGGTCATTAGAAGAAGCAGTTAAAGCTGCACCTAGCCTAGCTCCATCAATAAATAGATAGAGGTGATATTTATCACAAAGAGCTCTTAATTTAATTAAGTCTTCTTTATAATAGATAGTTCCTAGTTCAGTAGAATTAGAAATATAAACCATCTTAGGCTCAACCATATGGAAACTCGAATGAGCTAAAATAGTAGCTTCTAAAGCAGCTAAATCTATTTTGCCTGCTTTACCGGGAATGGTTATAACCTTATGACCAGTATTCTCAATGGCTCCACACTCATGAACGTTGATGTGACCAGTATCACATGCTATAACGGCCTCATAAGGTCTCAAGATACTAATAGCACAAAGATTAGTTTGCGTACCACCGACTAAAAAATAAACTTCAGCATTAGGTGTGGCAATAGCCTCTTTAATACGCTTTGTAGCCTCTAAGCTATATTCGTCTAAGCCATAGCCAACGCTAGCCATTTCGTTAGTTTTGGTTAAAGCTTGAAGTATTTCTGGGGCACAACCCTCTTGATAATCATTTTTAAAATAAAGCATTAGTTACCTCGCTTAGCCATAAATTCTTCAATATCACTAATTTCTTTAATAATACCAGCACTTAGGTTAATGTTACCATCTTCTGTAATATAAAGATCATCTTCAATTCTAACGCCAATTTTCCATTCAGGAATATAAAGACCGGGCTCGTTAGAAATGATAGAGCCTGGTTTAAGCTTATCATAGATACAGAAATCGTGGCAATCCATACCTAAATGGTGAGAAACACCATGGAAGTAGTATTTTCTAATTTCTTCATCTTTTTTAATTAAACCGAGCTTTTTTAAATGCGGTAAATAATATTGAATTAAGATTTGATTTAAATCTCTAGTTGTATAGCCCGGGCGAGCAGTTCTTTCTATTAGCTTTTGCCCATCTAGGACAATTTGATAGACCTTTTTTTGTAAATCGGTAAATTTACCATTAATAGGATAGGTTCTAGATACATCAGCACAATAGGTTTGATAAGACGCACCTAAATCAAAAAGAATAACATCACCATCAACTAAGGTATCAGTATTGGCACTATAATGCAAACAAGTAGAGTTAATGCCACTAGCCGCAATTGTTGGGAAGGAATAACCTGTTGCCCCGTTAAATTTAATAGCTTGATCAAAATAAGATTCAATTTGGTATTCTTTAAGACCAGGTTTTAAATTTGTTAAAATGGCCTTTAGACCACAATCGGTGATTTGGTTAGCTTTAACAATTAATTCAGCCTCTTCCTTACTCTTAATAGTTCGAAGAGATTTTAAAAGATTATTACCATTTAAAAAACTAACCTTAGCTTCCTTAGCTATTTTTCTTTGGAAATAGTTTTCATAGCTATAATCTTTAGTATCATCCTCAGCCTCTAGTAAATAGATAGAAGTGTCCGCGGTAATGTAGTTATGAATATCCCGATAAAAGGATTCAATCAAACCGATATCGCTAATTCCAGATATCGCACTAGCTTCATTAGCCCGGATAGTTTTACCAGTCCAGCGTTCTTGTTCAGGGTCAATCATATGAATATATAATTTAGCTTTAGTTGCCTTTGGTGTTTTAATTAACATTAAAATGTCATCAAATTCGGTAATGCCAGTTAAATAGAAGAAGTTGCGATTGCAATCATATTTTTTAGCATCTTCATTAGGTCTTTTGTTAAAAAGACAAAATATGCTATTTTCTGTCATTAAATTTAGTAATTTTTGTTGTCTAATTTGATAGTCCATAATATCCTAGTATAATCAAATTGTACTTTTAATTATACATTCTCCTTCTAAAGATTTTTATAGTTATGAGTACAACATAAC
>CALUXJ010000010.1 GCA_944324725.1 uncultured Acholeplasmatales bacterium | reverse complement strand
AAGTTCAATGATTTTTTGTATTCTAGGTATTAATATAAAAAATAACTACCTACCTACCTCAGTTTGGAAAGAGGCAAAAAATCTCGGTTTTTATAGCCGGGATTTTTTACGTGTGCCGGGCATGGCATTAATCTAGTAGGTGAAAGTCCTACCACGGGTATTTACCGCCAAGTGTAGTGAACCCCAAGCTGTTAATAGTAATGTTAAGGGTGAAGGAAGGGGCTAACAAAATCTTCGAGCTTACGAACAGAAACTTGATATTAGGCTAAAGAGAGCGAAAACAAAAAGTTGGACAAAGATTACAACGTTTAAGAAAAGAAAAAGACTTAACACAAGAGGATATAGCTAATGTAATAAGCATTACCCCACAAAGTGTTAGCAAATGGGAAAATGATTTATCTACCCCAGATATTGCAACACTCCCAACCTTGGCAAACTTTTTGGGTGTTACCTGTGACATTTTATTAGGTAATGAAGTGGAAGCTATAGTTAGCACTATGAAGGATCCCCAAAAATTACTATTAAAAATTGCTGTTGATTCTGCTGATGGCGATAAGGTCAAGATAAATTTGCCACTTTCAATCATTAAGGTTTTAATTAATGATGGTAACTTAAAGATAGGTGATGGCGATATTGTTTCAAAGCTGGATTTTGACTTAATTTTTTCACTAATTGATAAGGGTGTAATTGGTAAATTAGTAGAAGTTAATTCTAGTAATGGCGATCGCGTAAGTGTGTTTGTAGAATAATGAAAATTATAGTTAATGATGGCATAAAAGAACATAAAATTAAATTGCCTAATCTATTTAATAATGTTATTTTACGACGGATTATTGCTAAAAAAATAAACTTAGATGGCAGAACAATTAAAAAGGTCTTTAAAGCGCTAAAGCAATACAAAAGTGATTTTAAAGAGATTCCAATTATAAGTGTCATTAGCGGGTCTACCAAGGTAGATATCTACTATTAAATACCACTACAGGGTGGTATTTTTTGTTTTGCCCATATTAAATAAAAATAAATCAAGTAAAAAGATGAAAAAAAGAGGAAAATTTGGGTTTTTTATTGTGTTAAAGTATAAAATTATTTATAATAAAGTGATGGTGGTGATAATATAGAAACAAGATATATGAAATGGTATAGTTATAGCCTTAATCGTGATATGGAGTATATGGTATATGGTAGTAAAGGTGTTCCTTTTTTCTATTTTCCTACTCAGTATAAGCGATTTTACGAGGCATATGACGAAGGCGTAATAGCGACCCTGTCATATTATATTGAGGCAGGAAAAATGTTTGTTATTGCGGTTGACAATATTGATTGTGAATCACTCTCCAATTTTGCTTCATGGGATAAAAAGAAAAGATTAGAAAGACAAGAAGAATATTATAATTACATTACAACGGAACTTTATTTAAGTTTGGCGAAAGAATATGATTTTACACAAAAACCAGTTTGTCTAGGTATGTCATTTGGAGCTTATCAAGCGATGAATATGTTAATTAGACGCCCTGATTTATTTAGTGGTGTATTTGCCATGTCAGGAATTTATAAAATTACATATTTTATTAGTGATTATTATGATGAGTTAGCCTTTTTAAATTGTCCAATTGATTCCATAAAGCTTTTAAAGGATGAATCATATATAAATTTATTAAGATCTAAAAAAATTGTGGTAGTTGTATCGAGTGGAGCTTTTGAAGAGGAAAGCTTAAAAGAAACGACCGCATTAGAAACTGTTATGCGAGAAAAGCAAATTCCAGCTGAATTTTATTATTGGACAGATAATTATCCTCATGATTGGCCAAGCTGGAAGATTTATTTAGATTACTACATTAAAAACTTTTTGATATAAGAAGTGCGAAAGTTGGTATAGCAATGAAAAAAGCCTTGAAAATTTTGGCGATTGTTATAGTTGGATTAATAATTATTTTAGCTATTTTAGTATTGTGTATAAATGTTTTTAGAAGAGCTATTTATCCAAAGTATTATGCAGCTAAGATAGATTTGGTTGGCAATGCTGGTCTAGGAGAGGGCTATGTGCCACAGGATTTGACAAGTTTCACTTATGAAGATAAGGTGGTTTATTTAACATGTGGCTACATGACGAAAAATAGACCAAGTCGGATATATGTAATGTGGCCTGGTAAAGAGCCAGTATATTTCGTTGTTAAAGATGACAATGGTAATAGTATCAAAGATTGCTTTGAGGGTATTGCGATATATGATAGTTATATTTTGGTTGTAAGTAGTGCTAAATTATATTTATTGCCACAAAATACTATTATTACTAGCTTAACTACTCCATCAACACCTCAACCTAGCGAAGCAGTGTTAAATTCTATTCCTAATAATGAAATTAGTATTGATTGTATGATTAACTTGGGTGTCGAGGGTAATTTTCTATTTGCCTATGATAATGGTACAACTAATTTATTAGATGACGTACTATTTGTAGGGGAGTATGTTGAAGAAAGTAAATCAGGTACTTTGGTTAATGATGGTTCCCAAACTTATTCTGCAAGGGTACGCTGTTATTCATTAATTGATATTGTTTTAGGTCGGTTAAATTTAGTTTCTACTTATTTAGTTAGAGATCAAGTGGAAGGAATGGCGATTGCTGAAGATAAAATCGTGTTAGTGACAGCTAATGGCCTGTTTCCTTCGCACTATTATATTTATGAAATTCCAGATTCCTATGATGATGGTCTAACTTATTTTCTAGATGATAGATATTTACAAGAAGAAATCAAAGGTCCAGTCATGGCTTCTGGATTAGATTATGATGGCAAGCAGTTTATTTCAATGTTTCAAAGTGCGTCAAATGAATATATAATTGGCAAATTTTTCTTTGCCAATCAAATAGTTGGCTTGGATTTTTAAGGGGGTTATATTATGGGACAATTTACTAGTCCAGTAGAGGCAAATGATGAGTTTGTCATTAAGGAATTTATTACTTATAACAAATCATTTATTGCTAGAGCTAGTCTTGCTAAAGAACAAGTAAAGGAATATTATAAGGAATTAAAGCAAGAACTATTGAGTTATAAAGGAGTTCGTAGTCGCATCAGTTGGCAATATGATTCTTTTTCGTATAAGCGCAACAAAGTGGCAATTTTAACAATTAGAGGTAATACCTTAAGTCTTTATTTAGCGCTAGATATTAATAATTATCAAGATGCTAAATATAAATTGCTTGATGAAGGTCACAAGGTAAGCTATAGTGATACACCAGTAATGATTAAAATTAGAGGTAGTAGAACGCTAAACTATGCCAAAGAGTTAATTGCTGACCTATTAAAAAATATCGAGTATAAGACGCATAAGCTTAATGTTAGCAAATTTAGACAAAATTTTGCGTCTAAATCACTAGAAGAGCTAGTAGCTATTAACTTGATAAAACCAATATATCACCGAAAAAGAGTTGTTAACAAAAAACTTTTAAAAATAAGAATATATGCGGTTGTTTTACCTAAAGTTAAAAATGTCAACTTGTATGTCGTTGGCAATAATGCTAAGTTAGGCAACTGGAATCCTGTAGCTGGGCAAAAGATGAAGCAAGTGTATGACAATTTTTATCAAATTGATTTAGAATTAGAACCTAGTCATTTAGAATTTAAAATAGTTGTAGCAAGCGATTATAAATATGTAGAAAAAGGTATCTGGAGTGAAGAAATAGTAAATCATCATTATGATGCCTCTGGCAATATGGTAGTTGAAGATATTATTCATCACATTCATTATGAAGGAGAACTAGACTAATTTATGGAAGAAAAGAATTATACCCTGCGCTCGTCCTTCTTAGGATTTTTCATCGGTCTAGCTGTTATTATACCAGGATTTAGTGGAGCTCAAATCGCCATTATATTTAAGCTATATGATAAATTAATGGCTTCATTAGCCCATATTTTACATAAAAAAAGTATTTTGTTTTTGATTCCTTTGGCTATTGGTGGCATAATTGGCGTTGTGGCTGGTTTTATTGCTATTAAATATTTACTAGCTATTTCTACCATTGCAGTTGTGTGTTTTTTTGCTGGTTTAATGGTAGGTGGTATGCCTTCTGTATTTGATGAAGTTAAGGGCAGTAAGTTTAAAAACTATTATTTCTTAAATGCCATTATTGGACTTGTTATTCCAGTAGCTTTAAGTGTGGTGGCAATCAAACTAGAGATTGATATGTCTAATTTAGTCAAAAATCCACCGCTTTATTTTTATTTTGTGGCTTTACTAGTTGGGGTTGTTTTATCTTTAACTCAATTAGTGCCAGGTTTAAGTGCTACTAGTATTTTATTATCCTTAGGACTTTATATGGTTTTACTAGATTCCCTTAAGTATCAAGTCTTAACAACCAATCCCAAAATTCTCCTTATTTTTGGTATGATGGTCTTAGGTATGATTGTAGGTCTACTAACTATCTCCAAGTTTATAAATAAATGTTTAAAGGATTACAAGGTTGGTTTTTACTATTTAATTATAGGACTTTGCTTTGGCAGTGTTTTTGTAATGTTTTATAATCCAGAGCTTTATAGTATTTATACAGATATGACGCCAAGCTTTTATATAGAATTAGCTATTGGGGCCGCTCTATTTGTTGTTGGTGTATTATTAGTATATTTTGTTTATCGCTATACACGAAATAAAACATTAGTTAAATAATAAGATTTTAAATAATAAAGAGCTGTGATTTGATTAAATTCACAGCTTTTTTTAATAGAACTTTTAGGTGTAAAACAAAAAGTTAAATATTTTAAAAAAAATAATTTTTATATGGAAAAAATAGGAACTTATTAATCTTATTAATAGAAGAGAAAAAAGTTGGTATCAATTAGAAGGTGGTTTAAAAAATAAAAAAAGCCTCTTAAGAGACTTTAAGATATAGAAAAGAAAGAAAACTTTCTTTATAAATAAAAATGGTGACCCGTGCGGGGTTCGAACCCACAAATGCATGCGTGAAAGGCATGTGTGTTAACCATTTCACCAACGGGCCATCTATAAGATTAAGCGTCACTTGAACGCGCATGTATAATTATACATATCGACCTATAGTTTGTCAACAACTTTTTTTAATTTTTTTATTTTTTTATAATTATTCAGTTTTAAATGTTATTTATGCTTTTTATTAAAGTTAATTATATAAAAGAATCTAATGAGGATATTAAACATAAATGGGCATAATCAAGTACAAGAAATTCATTAGTAAAATAAAAACAATAATGTGATAGTTTTATTTAAAAAAACATTGTATAAATCTAGCATTAAAGCTGAAAAAATGCTAAAATTATAAAGTACTAAGGAGAGGTAGCTATGAAAAATTATCAAAGTGTATTAAATCGTTTAACTTTAGAAGAAAAGATTAGACTTTTATTTATTATAGATGGTCAAACAGGATCAGTCGAAGAACTAGGAATTGATAGTTTAGCTGTTAAAAAAATTGATTCATTGAGTTTTAACGAGGTAGCAAGTTCTATCGACTTGAACCTTTTTACAATGTTTACTAAGCAAAATGTAATCGTTGATAAGACGTTATTTTTTTTAGATGCAGCTGATTTTATTAGTGATAACCATTTTTATAATTTAAAAGCCTATGAATATATTGCTAAGGCTTTTGCTGCGCAACAATTTTTATTTGTAGCTAATATGGAGTTGGGTAGAGATAACGTTATATATTTTTATGATAAACAATTACCTCTTGATAAACAGGAATTCATGGCTATAGAGGCTGCTGATTATGAGTCTAGTATTGAAGCTCTTAAAAATGGAGCTTGTTTTGTGTTTATTTCTAATCCGGATATTGAAAAAGAGCTTATTACTAATGTAAAAGATATGCTAAATAAATACGATGCATTTATGAGCGAGGAGATTACAGAAGAAGAATACAAAAACTATTTGGCTATTAATAGTAATAAAATAGTTGATTTAGATACTATTAATAAGGCTGTTAATAAAGTCTTAAATATTTTAGCTTCTACATACCAAGTTCAAAATGAGTTAATTAGTGAATATAGTAAAAAAATATTAGATAAACAAATTAGTGAAGAAGGCGTAGTATTACTAAAAAATGATAATCTTTTACCATTAGCTAATAATCTTAGAGTTGCTGTTCTAGGTAATTTATTTTCTCAATTATATAAAGAAGTAAAATTTACAAATTTGAATGTAACTTATCAAGATAATTGTTGGGAGAATGATGGTTTTATTAATGATTTAAAATTAAAACAAATTATTGAGAAACTAGTTGATATTGATGTAGTAGTTCTTCTCTTAGATTGTCATAATTTAGAAAAGTTAAATAATGGTCAAAAAAGAGTTGTTGATATTTTAAAAGAAAATCAAAAGAAAGTCATTGTAGTTTTAGAAACAATAAAGAACTTTGCTGTTACAGAACTTAATACATTTGCTAGTCTTATTTATTTGCCGAATATTAATATCCATACCGGTCAAGTTTTAAATGAAATATTATCTGGTGATTTGAATCCTAGTGGTCATTTATTTAAGCAACTAGGAAATTATGAGTGCTTTACGGGTTTATCATATAATCTCTTTTCTTATAAAAATCTTATAGTTAGAAGTGATGCTATTTCTTTTACTTGTACTAATAAGAGTAATTATGCTGTCGCCTGTAGTTTTAATATATATGTGAAAGATAGTAAACAAAATATAATCTATGTTGCTTTACATAAGGAAAAAATTAATGCTTTACGAACAGAAAAAATTTATATTGATATTACTGAAGAATTATCAGCCGGCATCTACCAATTGTATGTAGCTAATGGTACAAAGGTTGTTTTAGAGGGAACCATTCAAATTGAACAAAAAGAAAGACCAACTTATGAAGTTCAAGAATTTAGTGATGTGTTGCAAGCGAGTCTTAAGGTTACTAAACCTGCTAAAACTAGGTTAGTTGGCAAAGTTATATTTGCTCTTTTACTTACAATTTTTTGTGTTCTCATTTTTATAAGTATGTATCAATATTCAAATAGTGAAATTGGTTATTTAGCACTTGCATTTGCTGTTATAGCAGGCTGTACAGGTTTAGCTTATTTGGTGCACTTGTATATAGAAGTAAAAAAGACGAGTGTTCCTACTATGGAAGCTATAGATATGCGTAAATGCCCTGAATTTATGGATGTTGTAAGAGAAACCTTTACTATGCCATTAAGCAAAGAAAATTTAGTACCAATTGAAAAAAAAGATGTAATAGTAGAAAAGCCAAAGGAAGCTGATTTTACAATTAATGAGACGTATAGAGGGCAAATTAGCAATGTGAATTTCACAACTTTCAGTAAAGATTTTTTAGCCTATTTAGCTTATAGTGGTTTAATTTCAAACTATTCTGATGTTTGTGCACTATTAGCTGCCATGGGGATGACTAGATTAATTATTTTAAAACCTAGTGAATTAAATATTAAATTTTGCCAGTTACTCAGCAACTTTTTTGGCATTGATTATAATTATGTTAATTATGATGAAAATAATCATATGCTATATAAACAATTAAATAAAGCTGCTAATAGCTATATGATGACAGGTTTAGCAGAAACACTATTAAAGGCGGGACAAAATCCAAATCAAATGTATATTAGTGTTATTGAAGCTAGTACAGCTGAAATTAGTCAGGTGTTAAGTGAAGAAATTGCTAACATTAATTCTAACGTAGAAAAACACTATTTAAATTTAGCTGAATATAATCGGTTCATTATTCCAAGAAATATTTGGTATTTTGTAATAGTTCCTGAAACTAATCTAGCATTGAATGAGGTTGGTGTTTACTTACCTTTAAAGCTAGAACAGGGAGAAGACACAGACAAAATCTATACCTTCAATCCGAAAAATTTAATAGCCTTTAAGGAAGAAGTTAAGTTAGCTCGTCATCAAAATTATTTGCCAGATAAATATTGGCAAATGCTAGACCTATTTGTAGCCGAAGTTAAAAATAAAACAGACTATGAGCTATCACATCGTATTATTCTAAGCATGGAAGCTTATACGGCCATTTATTATGAATTGACTGGTGATGCTGATCAAACTTTAGATGTGCTTTTAACAAATAAGCTATTACCAATTGTAAAACAACTAGGTTATTATAGTTCAGAAAATAAAGAAGAGCATTTAAAGGAACTACTTGAGAAATGTTTCCCAGATATTTCCTTGCCCAATGCTGTAAGAGAAATTAACTAGGAGGAGTGTTATGCAAAACAGTGTTTTTAATAATCCTAGAGCTATTTTAGCTTATGCAATTGCCCTTCTAGTATTGCTGATTTTAGGTATCATAATTTTACTACTCAAATTACCACGTAAACCGAAATTAGAGCCAAAACCCAAAGAAAATGTAAACTCTAAACCAAAGGTTGTTGTTCTAAATTCAAGTCAAGTAGCAGAAGAGAATAAAGTTAAAGACAATAAAATAAAAAAGGCTCAAGAGCCACGTTTCTTTATGCTAAACAAAATTGATCGGGAAATGGTTAATTATATTAAACCACAATATAATGATAATTTAAGTTTAGCTGAAATATGTGCTGCCTTTCGGGCTTTTAGTGCGGCTAGACTCAAACTTTATTATGACATTTTAGATATAAGAAGATTTATTGCTGGTCTTAGTGTCACTAAACTTTTAATCTTACAAGGTATGTCAGGTACTGGTAAAACTTCTTTAGCTTATGCCTTTGGTGAGTTTTTAGGGAATAAAACAGTAGTTGTACCTATCCAACCAATGTGGAAGGAACGAAGTGATTTAATTGGTTACTTCAACGAGTTTACGAAACGCTTTAATGAAACAACCTTGTTATATAAGATGTATGAAGCTAATTTAAATGATGAGATATATGTCACAGTTCTAGATGAGATGAATATTGCGCGTATAGAATATTATTTTGCTGAATTTTTAAGTTTGTTGGAATTACCAAATCCAGATAGTAGATATTTAGATGTTGTCTCTGATACTTGGGATAATGATCCTAAGCTATTACGAGATGGCAAATTAAAACTACCAGAAAATATGTGGTTTGTTGGGACAGCGAATAATGATGATTCAACCTTTGCGATAAGTGATAAGGTTTATGATAGAGCGATGATTTTAAATCTAGATAAAAAGGCTGATGTGTTTAGTGCGACATATAGTGAAGATATTAAGATTAGTTATAGCTATTTAATAAATTTATATAACAAGGCCTTAAGAGAAAATACCATCAGTGATAGGAATTTGAGAAGACTAGAGAAACTAGATAAATATCTACAAAATAATTTTCAAATTACCTTTGGTAATAGAATAATGAAGCAAATAAGAAGCTATATACCGGTGCTATTAGCATGTGGTGGGACAGAGCTTGAAGGTTTAGATGATATATTAGCGCGTAAGGTATTACGGAAACTAGAAAATAAGAACCCGGTATATATAAGACAAATGGCTAATAATCTAATAAATTATATTAATGATTTATTTGGGGAAAACGTAATGGTTCAATGTTTAGAAGTTATTAAACACATTGAACAAAATGTGTAGGTGACGAAGATGGATAAGCTTGATGTATTATATAGAGCTTTTAAAAAATATCGTTCATATACTAAAGATGATAATGCATTGTTAAAAGAGCGCAAGCCAATCGAACAAAAAGATGAGTCTGATGTTTTTTGGGTAAAGAAATATTTGTGTCATGTTGATGAAATTTGGCTTAAAAATATTGAAGCAGGCCTACCTTTTATTGAAAAAGCCTTAGCTGAAGAAAGACAATTTATTCGGACTGATAGTGAAGTTGTAGATATTGAAAAGGTAAAACGAGTTGGAAGAGAATCAGTTGAACATTTAGCTAAACATAGCGAATTAATAACTAGGGAACAAAAAGATGATAATTTAGTTCCTGATAAAATCTTGATGGTGGAAAAAGAAAGCGACTATGCAGTATATGAAAATAGATTTCTTTATATGCTGTTATGCTATTTGCGTGATTTTATCTATTTACGCTATCAAAAAATTAGTGAGCTTTTAGCTTGCTACGATGCAGAATTTAATTTAGTAAAGAAAATTAGCCTATCTAAGGAAGAATATGAATTTGCAACGCACTTTAAAGTGAGTCGTAAGAATAATCCTTATCCATTAACTGATGATTTAGGCAGGGAAATTTTAGAACGAATTAAAAATTGCGAGCAATGGGTTAATGCTCTTTTAAATCGCCCGCTTATAATCGAAGTCGCTAAGAGTCCGATGATTAAACCACCTATCGTTAAGACTAACGTTTTAAAAAATAATAATAATTTTAAAAAAGCAGTAGCTCTTTATGAATTTGTAGCAAATTACAATGTTGATGGTTTCACAGTTGAAGAGGTTAAACGGGATTTATTACCTTTAGATAATGTAAAAGCCAGTGAAATAGCTGAATTATATAGTCTAACTTCTTTTTTAACCTATGAATATGGTAACGACCTAACAAATATGTTAGAGGCAAGATATCAAGAAGAAGAAAAACGTTTAGCTCAACTAAAGGAAGAGGAAACCAAACGGCAAATTCAAGTATTGAAGAAAAAAATTGCTGATGGTGGTGGCGATGTTTATGCTTACATGTTGCTTTTAGAAAAACGCAATAATGACTTAGAAAAACAGTTAATTGAATTGCCAATTTTAGAAAAAACAATTAAGCAACAAAAAGAACAAATTAAAACCTTATTAACTGATAATGCTAATTTAGAACAAGAAAAAGAAGATTTAAATAAGAAAATATCAGATTTAATGGTTACTCATCAGCAGGAAGTTAAAGAACTTAATATCAAACATAATGATGAAATAAATATGCTTGAGGAAAAGTTCACTAAGGAAAATGAAAAACTTCAAGTTAAGTATGATACAGATGTTAGTAATTTAGAAAGCATGGTGGATAATTTAAATAAAGAAAACACTACACTTAAAAATAATTATGCACAGTATACAACTAAATTAGATAATGAAAAAGCGGATTATCAAATTAAACTAGCAAAAGAGTATGAGGATAAAAAGAATAAACTAGAAGCTGATATTGTAATTGCTAAAGAACACTTAAAAAGTGGCGAGGACTTATTAGCTGAAAAAGAAGCAGCCTTTAAAGAACTAGAACTATTACGTAAGGCCGAGTATGCTGCTTTAATGCTTGAACAACATAAGTCAAGTCAAGATTATACAAACAAAGAAAAGTTTAACGAATTAGAAGAAACTTATTTAACTCTAAGTAAGTTCTTCGCTAGCAATTGGCAAAAAACTAAAAAGTCAATCCGTAAGAGAGTTTTATGGGTTAAAAAACAAAGTAAAAGAAGTGATGAATAATGAAAAAGCTTTTAATTATATATATAGCAACCCTTTTAATTGTACTGGGGTTATTTATAATTAGTGTTTTGGACTACACTAGCTATAATAATCTAACCTCTCCTTTTTTAGGGGCTGATTTATCTAGCATCATTTTTCAAATAATTATTTATTTATTACCTATTTTATTTATTTTATTAGTTTATTGCCTTTTTAATTTTGAAAATCCTTATCGCTATAGTTTAATCAGTTTTGATTTTAATCGCGATATGGCTAAGTCAGTAGACTACAATCCTATTAAATTAGTAAATTCAAGTCAAGTAGAGGAAGAGAATAAAGTTAAAGACAATAAAATAAAAAAGGCTCAAGAGCCACGTTTCTTTATGTTAAACAAAATTGATCGTGAGATGGTTAATTATGTTAAACCACAATATAATGATAATTTAAGTTTAGCTGAAATATGTGCTGCCTTTCGGGCTTTTAGTGCGGCCAAACTCAAACTTTATTATGACATTTTAGATATAAGAAGATTTATTGCTGGTCTTAGTGTCACTAAACTTTTAATCTTACAAGGTATGTCAGGTACTGGTAAAACTTCTTTAGCTTATGCCTTTGGTGAGTTTTTAGGGAATAAAACAGTAGTTGTACCTATCCAACCAATGTGGAAGGAACGAAGTGATTTAATTGGTTACTTCAACGAGTTTACGAAACGCTTTAATGAAACAACCTTGTTATATAAGATGTATGAAGCTAATTTAAATGATGAGATATATGTCACAGTTCTAGATGAGATGAATATTGCGCGTATAGAATATTATTTTGCTGAATTTTTAAGTTTGTTGGAATTACCAAATCCAGATAGTAGATATTTAGATGTTGTCTCTGATACTTGGGATAATGATCCTAAGCTATTACGAGATGGCAAATTAAAACTACCAGAAAATATGTGGTTTGTTGGGACAGCGAATAATGATGATTCAACCTTTGCGATAAGTGATAAGGTTTATGATAGAGCGATGATTTTAAATCTAGATAAAAAGGCTGATGTGTTTAGTGCGACATATAGTGAAGATATTAAGATTAGTTATAGCTATTTAATAAATTTATATAACAAGGCCTTAAGAGAAAATACCATCAGTGATAGGAATTTGAGAAGACTAGAGAAACTAGATAAATATCTACAAAATAATTTTCAAATTACCTTTGGTAATAGAATAATGAAGCAAATAAGAAGCTATATACCGGTGCTATTAGCATGTGGTGGGACAGAGCTTGAAGGTTTAGATGATATATTAGCGCGTAAGGTATTACGGAAACTAGAAAATAAGAACCCGGTATATATAAGACAAATGGCTAATAATCTAATAAATTATATTAATGATTTATTTGGGGAAAACGTAATGGTTCAATGTTTAGAAGTTATTAAACACATTGAACAAAATGTGTAGGAGGTAAATATGAAAAAAGGAATAATAATATTTATATCATGTTTATTATTGATTTTTATTTCGGCATTAGGCACCTATTTTCTCTTATTACAAACAGGTAGTATAGTTGGTGAAAAAATAAATGTTTCCTTTACCTTATCTCCTAAAACTAAGGAATTTGATGGTACTGTTTATGAATATCAAGATGCAGATTTTGTTGTAACTGAGGGTACCTTACTTGCAGGTGATACAGCTACCTTTAATTATACAAATCAATATTTTTTAGTAGGAGAATACTCTATTAATTATACGGTTACTATTTATAACGAAGATATGGTTGATGTGACCGACTCTTATAATGTTCAGTGTAATCCAGGAACATTAACTATTACTAAGAGACCATTAAATGTTGTGATTACTAATGATGATTTAGAAAATGGTCTTATTGGAATTGATGATTATTACTTATATGACTCATCTCTTATAGCTGGTCATCATTTAACGGTTACGAGTATAGAAGATGAAATAGTAGTCGATGTTGTTGACGATTCAGGGCTCAATGTTACTGACAATTATAATATTCAAACAGGTCTGGCAGTTGCCCCACAACCATTAGTTATAAGCATTGATGATGTAACCCATACATATGATGGTGATTTACCAACTTTTTCTTATCGTATTACTAGTGGTACTTTAGAATCAGGGGATAGATTAGAACTTAATTTTGACAGTTTGAGTAGTAATATTAATGTCGGAACTTATAAAATTGATCCTACCCAGGTAAGTGTGTTAAATACGGAAGATGAGGATGTTTCGGATAATTATGATATCACCATTATAACAGGTACTTTAAAAATTGTTAAAGCCAGCTTAGATGTTGTAGGTGTTTCAGCAAAGCTTGAGTATAGTAATGAAAGTGTTAAGATAGCTGATGGTTATGCTAGTCAAAAAGGGCTGATTCCTGGTCACAGTTTAACAGTAAAATATGCAAGTGTCGATAGTGTTTCTGTCGGAACTTATGAAATAAAGATAGCTGAAATTACGGTTCTAGACAATGATGGTAAAGATGTAACTAATAACTATGACATAAGTTCAACAAATGGGACACTAGAGATTTTACCAATTAGTTTAACAATAAACATGGCAAGCAATTTAAGCCAAGTTTATAATGGGATGATTAATGATTTTTCTTTAAATGAATTAGTTAATTATGACCAAAACAAATTATTGCCGGGTGATAGGATAACAAGTCTATATTATGATAAGAGTTTGGTTGAAGCTGAGGTTGGTAACTATCCGCTTTACCTTAAATATATCACTGTTACAAATGATGTAGGTGAAGATGTAACGAAAAATTATAACATAAGTTCAACTCCAGGTCAGCTAATAATCACCAGTGCCAATTTAATAATTAATGGTTTAAAGCCAGATTTTACATATACATATGGTACTGATTTTAATATTAGTGCGACCGATTTATTATATGATGGTTTAGTAGAAACAGAGCAGATTACTTTAATTTATGATTTAAGAGATGTTGATTTTGTTAATAATCAAATTTTAGGTTCAAGCTATACAATTAAGGTTTTTTCTGCTGGTAAAGATGTAACGAAAAATTATAACATATCAAAATCCAATTTATCTTTTTCATTTAGTAAAGCTAAGCTAACAATAGCTGGTTATGTTGATAGCAAAAACTATGATGGACAAAATTATGTATTAAGTAATAAATATGCCTCCGTTACAGGATTAGTTGTGGGTGATTATATTAATGGAGTAAGTTACGAAGACCTAGATATGATAAATGTTGGTATTTATACACCAAAGATTAGTAATGTTATTATCAATAATGCTAGCGGCGATGACGTTACTTCATTTTATGATATAGATATGTTAGATGGTAATATTACTATTAACCCAAGACCGGCAACTATAGGTGTCAATAGTATGATACTTACCTACAATTTGGCTGAAGATTATCCAAACTATTATACCAGTAGTGGTCTCTTGACGGGTGATAGAGCCGAATATGATGAAGTAAAGCTTAATATTGGTAACAATTTAATTACACCACAAAATGTTAAAATTTACCGTGATACCTTAGATGTTACAGCTAATTATGCTATTACGATTTATTCTGGAACAATAACTTTAGAAAAATTGCCTATTAAAATAAATATAGCAGATGCTAGTAAACTTTATTTAGGGGCAAACCCAAAATTTAATTCAAGTATAGATAATAATGAATTAGTATTTGAAATTACTTATATTGACTATACAAATTATTTAGTTGGGACTTACCCTATCGCTTATACGAACCTAAAAGTTTACAGTTCTACAGATAATCAGGATGTTACAAAGTATTTAGATATTGAGGTTAATAGTGGCAGTATTGAAGTTCAAAAAATTAATTTAGATATCAATATAAAACCAGTATCAATCACTTATGGTGAAAAATTAGTTATCGATTCAGATATGTATCATATAAATAATCAAGAATTAGAAGATAAAAATCTAGCACTTGAATTTAGTTTGGCTAATGAATTAATTTATGATACGCAAATTAACCAAACCCTCAATTACCATGTTTACTATCAAAATGAAGATGTAACAAGCTGCTTTAATAATCCATCTATAGATATTATATTAAGTAGTATTATGCCACGTAAGTTAGATATCATTGGTCTTGATGTTACTAAAACTTTTGATAATAAAGCATATCAAGGTGCTGAGCTCGAAGATAACTATTTATTAGCTAATAATCTTTTAGCATCTGATAAATTATTAATTAGTTATAGTTCAGATGAGGTTAATGTGGGAACATATGCATTAGATGCAAAAGTTAAAATTGTCAATGCCGGCGGTATAGATGTAAGCAGGTATTATGTCTTTAATACGCGTGGTCTTGCTAAACTTACTATTCTCCCTTACCAATTGACCCAAACTGATCTTCAACTGGAAATGCCGGAAAATAGTATCTATGGTGAAAGATCCTATTATAATGAAATTAAACAAACAACAGTTTTAGAATGTCAGCTTAACTATTTAGTTGGTTACTTAGATAGCAGTAATAGGGAATGTATTCCACATAATGTAGGAGAGTACAAGATGTATGTCAAAGAATTAGTGGGTAATGGCGCCAAAAATTTCTTATTACCTGATATTTCTGTAAGTTTTAGTATTGATAAAGCGGAACTTAATATTATGCCTAATAGTTCTAATGTACAATTTATTTATTCAGGACAACTAGTATCTTATTATAGTGACCCGACAAATTACAATTTTATGGCCCAAGATTCAATTTTGAATATGAATATCAAATATGTATTAGATTCTGAAGAAAATCTTATTGATGGTCAACCTTTTATGGTTGGCACATACCAAGTTACTTTAGAAGGCGTAAACTTTGTTGATGCTAGTGTAGCTCAGAATTATAATATAGGTTTACCAACTGACCCTATGACACTTACAATCAGTCCGCGAAAATTGTATGTAAGGGTAGAAAATGTTTATGTTTCAAGTAGTGAACAAATAAACGAAATTATTTATATTCCATTTTCTATTGAGGGTGATTTAGGTGCTAATGATGAAATTTCTTATGGCAATATGGTAGTTGTACCTTCTACAGTAGAAGGTGGTATTGGTAGACTTTTTGTATTAGAAGATCAAATTAAAATTAATCATCTATTATTAGATATACCTGATGGTACTTCTAATAATAAATATATAGATGTAAAAAATGTTATGAAATTGATACGACGACTAAAGTTGGTTCAATAATTGTCTTAAATTAAAAAGGAGGTAGCTAAACATGATGTATGATGAATATGAAGCCAAAATAATACGACTTGCTGAAATAAAAACCAAAATCATGCGTTTTAAATGGTTGTATCTTATTATAATAATCCTAAGTGCTATAGCGACAATAACATGTTTAGCTCTTAAAGGTGTTGTTATTGAGCCTTTAATGGTTGATTCACAAATAACATATGGTGAAGAAATAAAAATAAGTGGTGGTAAAGCCATTTTTAGCGATAGTTATTATGAATATCGCCCGGTATCTGATTCTAATTGGACTCAGGAAAAGCCTACTTTAGTTGGTGATTATGAGGTGCGGATAGTAACTCAGAAGCTATTCGGCCCCTCTTATAGCCAACCTCTTGCCTTTAGTATTTTACCTAAAGAAATTAATTTTACACTGGCTGACAACTTTACTTATGGTGACAAACCACAAATTGAAACTGAACTTTTAGCGGGTGACTATCTTGTTGAAGATAATTTAAGATTTAATTATGAAGAATATTTATTACCCCAAATTAAAGTTAGCTTAGATTTGACCAGTGTTAAAATAATGAATCAAGTAGGAGAAGATGTAACAAGTTGTTATAAGCTTCCTTCTAATTATGAATTTTTAGTAAGTCCGGAACCACTAAAGATAACTTTAAAGGCTAATGATGTCGTTAAAACATATGATGGAATTTCACTATTAGATCGTAGTATTACCCTAGACAATGCTTCATTAGAAAAATTGTATGATAATGATGTTATTAGCTCTTATGCGGTTAAATATGATGAAATATATACCGTTGACACTAGTGTTACTCCTCATGCTACTTACGATATGTTAGATGTAGTTGATCCATTAAATGTGGGAGAATATGCTATTAATATTAGTGATGCAAAAGTTATGCGTGGTAATATAGATGTCACAGCTCTATATGATTTTACCTATGAGTACGCTAAACTTACAATTAATAAGCGCGAAATTACGATTAAATCAGCTAAAGATAGCAAGGTTTATGATGGTAAAATATTTAATACGGCCCTAGATTACACAATAATCAGTGGCTCTCTTGCAGCTAATGATATCATAAGTATCAGTAGTCGTGTGAGTGGTAAAGATGTTGGTCAATATGTTAATGAAATATTTGCTACTATGTTTAGAAATGGTCAAGATGTTACCGATAATTATTTGATTGATTATGTCTTTGATTTCGTAGAAATTACTCCAAAACCGATGGTAATTAATTTGAAGGTAATTAATGCAGATTTAAGTCAAAATAATTTGGTTTATAATGGTTTAGATCAACGGGATAATCTTATACTTTATTTCAGTAGTACAGATTTAGTTCCTGGGGATAGTTTAACGGTAAGTAGCGTGAAATTAGAATATCGTTTGGCAGATGAGATTGTACCTGGTTTAATTGATGCGGGTGAGTATCTCATTACCCCAATAAGTGCTATATATTCCATTAACGATGGTAAAGGTCAAAAGAATTATAATGTTACTTATAGTTCAGCAGCACTTACTATAGACAAAGCTAGAGTTACAGTAGAACTGGCGGTCAAGGATAGAATTTATAGTGGAGATGCTTTTGTACTAGGAAAAGACGATTACTTAGTTTCTGGCTTATGTCAAAATGATGAAATCAGTATAGAGGCAAATTATCTATCTAATATAGTAAATGTTGGAACTTATGATGTAATCTGCACGGCGGCAAATATAACTGTAGGTAATCCTAGCAATTATGATATTACAATAATTAATGATAAGGATACCTTTAATATACTTCCATATCAATTAACATTAAATATTAGTCAAACACTTAATAAAGTGTATGATGGCTATAGTTATACCTTAACTGAAGATGATTGGAACCTAACAGCTGATAATGAAGTTTATCACAATAAACTTCTAGCTAATGATACGATTGTAATTAGCTTTAGTTTCAATGATTTACCAGAAGCTATTGCGGCTGGTACCTATTTAGTTACTGGTGAGATAGAGTTTACGAGTGGTGAAGCTACTAATTATGCAATAACTAGTCAAACTGGTTATTTAGTTATTGCTAAAAGACCAGTAAGTATTAAGCCTGTCGATATGGAGCAATTATACGAAGGTAAGGAAATTGCACCAATCAATGAATATGAAATTGTTGATGGTAACTTAGTTAAAGACGACCAAATCAAGATTGTTGTTAAACCGACAGGTGCCATCAATGTTGGTATATATCCTTTAGAAATAGCAGAAGTAATCTATTTAAATGAGACAGATAAAAACAATTACGATTTTACGTATTTACCTGGTGAATTAAAAATTATTCCAAGAAATATTATTTATGAATTTGGTCAAATTGATGATATTACTTACGATGGTTATAATCACTTAATAAGTGCACCATATATGGAAACAGAGTTATCTGATGGTTTTGTAGCAGGTGAGGGTGTTATTATGAACTATCGCTATTATGATAGTGATTATAATGAAACAACAACAATTATTAATGTGGGCCAGTATTTAGTAGAATTAGTAGTTAGTGATTTTGTTAATACTCTGGCTGACAATTATATCATTAATTTACCAGATGTACTTGCCTTTAATATCACTAAACGTCCACTTACACTTAGTCTTTTAGAAGTAGAACCTCTAACTTACAACGCCTCTTATTATAACTATCCTGATTACGAAAATTATGTGTTAGAAGCAGGAACCTCTTTGGCAATAAATGACATAATTAGGTTAATAGTCCAAGACGAGGATATATTTGACGTTGGTAGTTACACTATAAGTATTATAGATGTTGAATTTATAACTGGTTTAGCTAGTAATTATGTAATTGATTTTAAGATTAAAGAGCGTGAAGTAATAATTAAACCTAAAGATTTAACAATTAATTTCTATCAATCTAACCCAATTAGCTATAATGGTGAAATTCATCATTTATCTTACGATATAAGTGGTTTAGTAGGTAGTGATATTTTAAATATTACCAATTTAACCTATGAGGATAGTCAAACTGGTCTATCTCTCAAAGAACCAATTAATAGTGGGACATATCTATTAACAGACTTTACATATGATATTTATAACTCTGAGTATAATAAAGATATACCATTAAAAAATTATAATTTGACTTTACTGAATGTAGAACCAACCCTTATAATTACGCCAAGAATTATTAATATTACGGCTATGGAATTGCCAAATTTAACATATGGTAGTAGTAGTTATCATGATTTTGTTGATAGTTCTGGTCAAATTAATGATTATATTTTGTTAGGTGAAGACGATTTTATTGATCCAGTAACAATTACATATTCTTATTATTCTCAGGCTACTAGTACGACTAAAATTGACCCAATTAATGTAGGCACTTATTATTACACACTAGAAGTAGCGGTAGAAAATAGCTATAACTATCAAATTAATATTTTTAATAATAATAAAGAAAAGTATTTTAAGATTTTAGCTGCCGAAATAGTCATCAGTTTAACTGCTGAATTAAATAAAACCTATGATGGTCTAGCATACACTTATCCGGGAGCCTTTAGTATTGTTAATGAGACTACAGTTCATGGTTATGATATTCATTTTGAACTAGCTTATTATTTAGCTGATAATACTTCAATCAGCACTACCCCAATCGCTGCTGGAACTTATCAAGTAGCTTTGGCAAGCTACCAAGTTATGACATCAGATGGTGCTAACTATGTGGTACTATTAGATAAAGAATATGAGTTAGTAATAGTGCCAAAAGATGTAACTTTAAAGCCAATTGATGTTGAAAAAGTCTACGATGATGCAGTATTTACCTATAATCCGAGTTCCTATATTGTCGATGGACTTTGTGCTCAAGATAGTATAGTCACAATTGAGGTTATTTATCTTCAAGATAATATTCAAGTTGAACCACTACATGTCGGTGAATATGTGCTAAGAATTAATAATTTTAGCTTAAATGGAAATAAAAATAATTACAATTTCATTTTGGAAGATGCTAAGTTAACCATAAAGCAAAAGCCAATTGAAATTGCCCTTAAGCCTTTAGCTGCCGAAACGTATAATGGTTTTAACCTTAATCCAGTACCTAACTATGTGGCCTATGATGCAGAAAACCTGAGGTACGAATTGCCAACTTCGCTTTCTTTTGTCATCACCAAAATAGTGAGTGGTAATGTTGTGCGTAAAGAACTATTATTAGCTGGAGATTACACATTGACGTATATGATTACTAATTTAGCTGAATTATCAGATTACCATATCACTTTAGCTAATGAAAGGTTGGATTTTACCATCAATAAATTACCGATTACGATTGGAATTGCAAATTTAAATCCTAACCAAAAGGTTTTTGATGGTAAAGCGACAAACCTAAAAATAGACCCAATTATTCTAGCTGGCAGTTTAGCTACTAGGGATGCAGGTAAAATTAATCTTGGGTATGATATCTACTGCCTTGGGGAAAAAGTAACTACTATTTATGATGTCGGCTTATACACAATAAAGATTAATTCGCAAACTAATATTGCTAATGAAGATAATTATATAGTGACACTTGCTGAAGATGTTATTACTTATGAGGTTTTAGCACGGACTATTAACATTATAATTCCTAATCAAAGTAAAATTTATGATGGTAGAGTTTTCAGTCCTATGACGTGGGAAAATGTAGTGATTGATGATTTATTATTTAGTTCAAATGTAATAATTAGTACAGATGAATATGTTAATGCTGGTCTCTATGAAGCCAACATAAGTTATGATATTTTAGGCTATGATATAAATAATTTTATAATTAATGGTCCAAAAACAATTAAATTAGAAATATTACCAAAGACGCTAAATATAACGCTAAATAATCAAGAAAAAATTTATGACAAGGAAATTATAGCTCCTATTTGGACTAGTGGCTTCACTACCAGTGACTTAATTAAAGGGCAAATAGTTGAAGTTATGGTTAATTATTTTAATAACAATGGTGAAGAGGTTAGCCCAATTATGGCTGGTGCCTATACCATTAATTGTTATGATATCACTTTAGATGGTGATCTTAAGAGTAATTACGCCATCGTAAGTAATGGGGCAACTTTAATTATTAATCAGCGAAAGGTTAATTTAAGTCTAGACACAAGTAACTTAGTTTTATGGTATAACAAAGAAGAACGGCAAATTGCAATTTTAACGGATGGTGTTTTACCTGGTGATGATTTAGAACTTAATAGAACAATTTACCTAAATGGCGAAGTAGTATCAAGTGCTAAAAATGCTGGTTATTACTTAATTACTGTTGAAATTGGTAATCCTAATTATTATACTGATAGTAATAGCTTTGACTTTAACATTCTTCCTTATAGTTTAGAGATTAGTACCAGCTCCTTAGTAGCAGTTTATGATGGTTCTAGTCATGCTAGTCTAGATTTTACTATTACTAGTCAGTTAGCTAATTTATTGACTACTAATGATTTAGAAATTGTGGGTTCTTATCCCCAAGTTAAGTATGTAGAAGATGGAATAGTTGAAAATAGGTATGAAGTAATGGTAAAAGCTGATTTAGCTTCAAATTATGAAATTACTTATCAATATGGTAACATCAGTATTTCACCAAAGGATTTATATATAAATACTAATTCTGCTACAAAGATTTATGATGGTAAACCATTAATAGCTACCATTGCCGAAAACACTAATTTTGGTTTGGCTGCTAATGACAAATTAACCTATAAAGGAACAAGTTTAATTCTAGTTGGTAGTGTAGCAGCCGATGTTGAAATAACCATTCTTAATGCCAACAATGATGATATAACTAAATCTTATCATATAATTAAAGCTCAAATTGGTACACTGACAATTACTCCTTTGACTTTAGAATTTGAAGTAAGTGCAAGCTATTTGACTAGTTACAAAACACCTTTAGATGAGTTAAGTAAGGCGGTGTTACAACCAACAAATTTAGTAACAGGTGATACAATTAGTGCTAGCTGGATTAAAGATGGCAAGCCTTTCACTAGTATTGACATGGTTGGTAGTTATAGTATTACCTTAGCCGATATAAGAATAATGCAAGGTAAGAATGATGTAAGTTATTGTTACATTATTACTTCTTTAGATACCTATGTTTTAGCATTAGAGGTAAGACCTTGTGAAATAACACTGACTACTGAAGGCTATACATTTATACCATCATTATCTAATTTAGGACCATATAGTTATCCTAATTTTACTAGTAACGATATTATTAATCAAAACGGTGATTATTTAGTAGTCGACTCAAATATTTTAACTTTGATTCACATTGGTGAAGAACCAAAAGAAAATATTTTAAAGGCCTTGATATATAACAACCAAAACGAAGATGTTACTAATTGTTATGATATTAAATATGAATATGGCAGCTTAGAGGTTAATAATGAGATTAACTACACATTTAATAAGTGTGAAGTTGTATATTCCTTTGTTTATCGCGGAACACCATACGCGCTTACAGATATTTTACCTGGTTATGACATTAGAGATAATAAATTATATTTAGCAGCTCATTCGGTAGAGGATAATAGCCAAATTGAAGGAGTTAACTATGTTTTTACTTTTAATCAAACTAGTTTTATTAATCAAGGAACATACAACCTAAAAATTACTAAGCTAGGATTAGTTAGTGAAACCGGTCAAACATTAGATAATATATTTGAAGATAATTCCGCTGATGAGATAGATATAGAAATAACCATTGTTCCGAAAGAAATATATATTAAAGCCAAAGATTATACGAAAAAGTATGATGCTAAGCCATATTATATTGGTCAATCTGATTATGAAATGGTTGAAATGCCTAATAAAGAGGCTGATTTTGTTAATAGCCTTGTGGCTGGTGATTATTTAGAAATCTTAAGTTCTAATTGCGACGGCACATCTAATGCTGGTGTTAAGCAAATTATAATAACAGGTTATCGGATATATAATGAATTAGGTGATGTGACAAGTAATTATAAGGTCATCACGGAAGCAAGTACTGTTGAAGAGAAGGGAGCATTTATTGCTATATTAGTAATTGAATGGTTAACCGTAGAAGCTAGCAGTGGTTCTGGTACCTTTACTTACGATGGCAATTTTCACTATGTTAATGAAGGAACTATTATCTCTGGCTTATTAAAGGATATAAGCTCATATGATATTAGTGTGGTAGAAAACGGCTTTGGTTTTAAAATAGTGAGCACAATTCCTAATATGGTTAAGTTTAAAATAGTTGATAAAGAAACAGGAGAAGATGTTTCTAAGAATTATCTAGTTAATTATAGTGGAGGGCAAATTGGTACTATAACCATTTTACCTAAGACTTTGACAATTCAAGTGGCCAATTTAGCATTTAACTATGATGGTACTAATAAACTAACAAACTTGACCCTTAAAGCTGATGGTCTAGTTACGGGAGATAGTATTAAATATGATGATCTAAAGATTGTTTGTCGTCAAAATGGTCAAATTGTAACGGAAGCTATTAATCCAGGTTCATATACAATAACTTTAGAAGGTAATGTAATTATTAATGATATTCCTGTTGCGATTAATTATGATGTCGTTTTCATAACAGGAACCCTTATTATAGAAAACAATAGTGACTCAACGATTGTTAGTGAATCACTAAATGAAAAGAGGAGTAGATAGTATGAATGATAAAAGAAATTGTATTATTACAAGTTGTAAAATGTTAAATTCAGTAAAAAATATATTTAGCTATGCTATATATTTTTATGCAAGCTTAATTAGTTTAATATTAATTATAGTTCGTCCGATATTTATTATAGGTGATTTAAACTTAGCTAAATATGGCCGCAATTCTTTCAGTCTTGCCCAAATATTTAATAAGACTGATGAAGAAGGAAAATATTATAAAGTAAGTGTGTTAGCCCTATATAAATTAGTGATATTTTTGGGTGTTATATTACTTTATTTACCATTTTATGTACTTGCCTCTTTCATTGAAAATAGATATTTTCCTAACAATCGTTGGAATATAATAGTTGTTATTAGTGTTTTGCTTGTTTTAAGCTTATATTATGTAAATTTATGTTTAAAGGCTAATAATTTCTTTAGTTATAATTTTACTAAAGAACCTTTAAGTAATATTTTTAAAAGTGCATTAGCTACTGCCCATAAAAATATGGGAAAACTTATAGTATTAGATATTTTATCTTTGTTAACACTTGTTGTTTTAGGTGTGTTATATTTCTTGGTATGCTATTGTATGATTATTAGAGGTGTTTGGGCTTTAGAAATTGTAGGTGTAGTTTTATTAACCTTATTAGTTATTTTGACGGTTGTCTATCTTTTCCCACTATTACATCTAATTAGACAAAACAAACTATATGAAATATTCCTAAATAAGTATGAGCTGTTTAGACTAGAAACAAATGTTACATTGACTGATGTCAAATTTTATAATGATAATCTAGCTGAAACCTTTAGCCCAGAAATGGAAAATAAGCATGAAAGCATCCCTAATGCCAGAGTAGAAAACAGTGATTTAATTTCTGATCAAGAAACAAAAGTCTCTATTGAAGAAGTTAATGAGGAGAGTGAACAAAATGACAATCTTTTACTACATTCTAACGATTAGTGCCCTACTTTTAGTTATAGCAATTATAATTATTCTAAAAGTAGCTAAATTTAATAAAATTGAATATTACCATGCATATGTAGCAGATGAGTGTTTAGAAAATGTCACTAACTCCTCTTTACCAGGTGAAGTAAAAATATATGCTAGTTCCAAATTAAATGCGACGTATTTAAAAAAATATATTGTCAATAAAGATGGTAGTGACAAAATATTAATTTGTAATTATACAAAACCTTTTAGAGTCATTGAATATTTCGTTTTTGTTTATAATAAAAATCATAAATTAAAAGATGTTTTACAAGTAAAAGAACGCGAAACAACAACGACTAGTCGCGTAATTGGCTTACCAGCTAATGCGTATGATGTTAATATTGTTATCAAACAAGTTGATGGAATAGCTTTAAATTCTGAAATAATTAAACCAATGCAAAACAAAAAAATTGTCTTAAATGCTTTTTTAATTAGTTTAGCTATCTTTTTGAGCTTCTTTGTTTTACGCCAAGCTATACTATACATAGGTTTTCTAGCCTATAGTACGTATTTTTTACTTGAGAGTCCACTTAATATTATGACAATGGTAGTTGTTTTATTTCTTTCTTTGCTAAATTTTGTTTTAATCTATGTTTCACTGCGTCGTCGTAACAAGAAAATGCGTCAAGGAGGTATATTAGAAAATGAGTACTTCTAAATTATTTATTAATAAAAGCTCTTTAGATTATCCTGTTGCTTTAAGTAAATACTATTATTTTTCTAACGAAAATTACTATATATTCACTTTGGTTAATAATTTGAATCAGACACTAAATAGTATTACTTTTCAGATAAGTGAGTTTGATCAAAATAACAATTTAATCGAGAGAGTAACTATTAATGCGCAAAAACTTAATATAGTTAATAATAAAGAATTTACTTTGCCCAATAGATTATCAGTTAAACAAAATTGTCATTACATTGAGTATAAACTTTTACAAGCTGATTTTGCTGATGCATTTTATAACGAAGGAAAGTTACAAAGGAAAGAAATGAATTTTCATAAAGAAGTGGTTGGTGAAGTTGCTAAAGAGTATAAAGTTAGTAATGATCAAATAGTTGAATCTAATGCTAAAAAATCTGGCTCTAGCTTTAGAGTTACTTCCTTTAAACAAAAGAAAAAAATTCGGTTAGTTCCCTTTATTTGTTGTGTTTTAGGCATCATTGCTTTAGTGTTCTTTACTATTTTTATCAATTCATATAAAAATGATTTAAAAATAATTTATGATGGTTCTGGTTATAAATTGACATTTATAGAGGGTAGTGAAGGTCTGACAATTACTGAATTTTCTGGTCATACAACCAATTTAACCATCAAGGAAGAATACTATGGTAAGAAGGTAATAGCGATTGCCGATGAAGCTATGTCTAATAGTGATATAAAAAATTTAACTATTTTTGTTAGTGATTTGGTCATTGGCAGGGAAGCTTTTAAAGAAGCAGAATTAGAGAGTGTAAGTGGAGCCATTTCTAGTATTGGAGATTCAGCCTTTTTAGGGTGCTCTAATTTAGTTGAAGTTAATTTAGAAGTTAATGGTCAAATTGGCTATGATGCTTTTGCAGAGGATTATAATTTAAAAGTGGTTAATCTAGGCGATAATAGCCTGGTAAATTCTCGTATTTTCACTGATTCAGAAGCAATTGAAACATTTGGTTATGGTAACTCTAATTTAGCATATTTATTTCAAATGTTTGGTGAATCTCAAAATGATATTCCCAACAACTTAACTTATTTACGTTGTAATATGTCATATATTAGTAGTTATTTTTTAACAGGTTGTAGTTCAGTTCCAAGAGCAAATTTCGAATTTCCAACAGATGCCACAATCGAAGCTGGAGCTTTAACACATTTAGGATAATTATGGAAAATTTAATTACCTTTTTGATTGCTTGGTTGCCTACAATTCTCTTTTTACTCGCCATTATTGGTGGCATTGGAGTTGGATTTTGGCGAGGTTTTAGAAAGAGTTTAATCTTGGCTGCCCAAGCGGGAATTTTATTTATTATTTTGGTAATTGTCTATGTAGGTGTCATCAATTTAGAATCGCTTGATCGAGGGATTTACGAATTAATAAATAGTGTTCTTGCGTTGAATAACACCTCTTTAGAGAAATTGACTAATACAGCTAAAGTTTATAATATGACAGCTTTCTTAGAAAATGTTGTTATTAATTATTTGGGATATGGTAATTTCTTGACGCTTTGGTTAACTAACAATGCTGGTTACGTGACAAGTGTTAGTCTATTACTCTATCATTTACTTTTTGCCGTATTATTTATGGTTATTTATCTAATTTTAGAATTTATTCTTTATGTATTCTATTTATTGTTTTATTCAGAGAAACGCTATAAAAAGAATACCTACTATGAACATGCTAATGGTAATAATGCTTATCCTTATCGTAAGAGACGGGCTTTAGGCGCCTTAGTAGGTGGTATTAGAGGCCTTGTTTCAGGAATTGTTTTACTTTCTTTTTTAGGAACCATTTACTATGTAATTGGTGGTGGCTTAGGAAATAAAGAAAAAATAGATGTAAAAATTGATGATCCAATAATCAACTATGTAGTTACTGGCTATAATGGTTTTGGTTCTTATGGAGAACAAGGCATTTTTAAAATTTTAAACAGTATCGGTAATTCGGATGATGAACCATACTATTTGTTTATAAGTGATATTATCTTTTCGACTAAATATGATAATGATGGGTATTTAGAGTCTGCCTATTTGCGTGAAGAAGTAGGTAGTTATATGGGATTTGTTAGAGATAGTCTTAGTTTAATTGATAAATATGATCAAAGCTTATTAACGGATTCCATAGCTAATGGTTTTGATAATGAAACTAGTAATAGGTTATTAACAGTTTTCAGTAATCCAGACTTCCAAGCGGAATATAGTCAAATTATCGATAATTTTGAAGCGGGGAGCTACGTTTTAAATATTTCACTTAGTGTATTACAAGGTCTAATTAGTGATTATGATTTTAATACGACACTTGTTCCTCAAGCAGCCGGTATTCTTGACTTGGTCTTTAAAGGTGAAAATGCTATTAATCTTAATGAAATATTAACTGGCAAAGACTTTAATACGTTACTGCAACTAACGTTAGATGTTTTAGCTTTAAATAATGTTGAAACTACCTCCGCTTATGATTATGTTGAAGCAGTTATTCCTTCATTGAGAAAACTAAGTATAATGGCAAACGAAAACAACTTTGCACCATTAAATGATTTATTTGGGGATATTTATACTTATTTGCTAAATAGTGATATGTTCCCAAATTTAGATATTAAGGCTGAATTAAGGGAAAATCAAATATCTGATATTGATTGGTATAATGAAATTACTAATCTCATGAATAATATGGGGACTATTAAATATTTCTTAAATGACATTTTAGGTGAAGTTATAAATAATCAAGATATCAATATGATTGATTATATGCTAGATGACTTATTTGTAAGCACTAAAAATGAAGAAACTTTTAATATTGTGACAGAATTACTTGCTAATTCCAAGGTTTTAATGACCATTTTTGAAGGAACAGGTATAATGTCTAATCTTTTGTCATCACTAGAAACAACTTATTCAGTTAAATTACCACCGGAAATGAACTTCAATAATGTTTATGATGGCGATAAATTAGTTACTCATGGTGAAATATATAATTTGTTTATGCTATTTAAGGCGGTTGCTAAAAATGAACAAGCTAAAACGGCTTTCCGTAAGCTGACTAATGCGACTAGTGGTACAATTGATATAGAGAGTGTCATTATGGATTTTAATATTGCCATGTATGAAGGTTCAGATAAAACTATACTAGAAGGCTTAGCTGAGTCAAATATTTTTAACTATATTTTAACAAGTATTATTACTAACCAAGAATTAGCATCAAATGTTAAAATATATATACCAGAGGAGACTAAAGATGTTACCGAAATAGATGGCGAAAGCTACGTTAAAATTAAAACAGAAGATTTAATTACAACCTTGCATAATTTACCAACAATTTTTGCTTTGAGTGATGAATATTTAAATGGTAACTTAACGGTTAGTAATTTAGAAAAGCTCGTAAGTGATTATCGGGTGAGAAATTTATTAGAAACGGATATAATTGCTTTAGGCACGATTTCTAATATGGTATTAACAATTTGCCAAGATAACCAGGATATAATTTTAACAAGTGAATTACTAGATGTCGAAAAATGGGTTAGTAATGAAGAAGTTTTAAAAATAATTAAAGCTATTAATAATACAAAGATTTCTTTAAGCGAATTATTAAATGGTAATCTGACTATTGATACGATTAAGAGTTGGAATTTGTCAGCCAATGATATTACTAATTTATTAAGCAGTACAATTATTTATTACACAATTAGCGATAAAATAAGTCAAATTGATGAGTTAATTATTCCTTATTCAGCTTATGATAGTAATAGTACAACCACTCTAGTGGATGGTACTAAATTTCAGCCAATTTTAAAGGATGAGGTTAGAAGTCTACTAACAGTTGGTTTAGAGTTACTAGATAATGACATAAATTATCAGTTTATTTTAAATAATTTAAATACAATAACAAATAGTGATATTTTAAGTGCTACAGCTTTATATGAAAGTAGGGATGAGTTGCTAGAAGCTAAGGTAGATATACCAACAGCCTACGAATCAGCCCTTAGCAAGGAAGCTTTAATTGCTCCAAATAATATTTGGCTAGAGACAGATGAGTTGACCAAGGTTGTTAAAGGTTTAGATGCGATATTAGATTTAGATAGCAATCCAAATATTGATTTTTCACCAGCTAAAGTAAAAAGTTTGTTCTTTGAGTTAAATGATTATTATGATTACAATAATACCAAACTTGATGTGGCCTATGAGTCTAATATTATCTCTTATAATATTTCTAACATATTAAGTGAAACACTTAGTCCAAGTTTGTTGAATCTGAATTACCTTGACTATTTGATTCTTAATGGGGTTGTTATTAAAGAAGAAGTTGCTAACTTGATTACGGTTTTAAATGAATATGGCATAAATAATCTAGATGCTTTAACACCAGATTTAATTGAGTCTTATATCTTTAATTCAACTTATGATACTTTAACACATTTTTATAATTCAAGAATCATTGCCTATATTTTGACATCGCAATTAGATAACACTTTAAGTAATATAGACAATAACTTATTAACAGGAGCCAAATATACAGATTACCCATTACAAGGAATATACAAAAAAGAAGACGTATTAAATTTAATTAATGCTATTAAGTATTTGGGTATATATTCATTAAGTGATTTGACAAATTTAGATGTTAATAGAGTGATTTCCAATATTAATAATTATAACATCAGCTATATTTATAGTGGCTCCTTAATGAAAGCCATAATTACAGGTATTATTGATAATACTATTGAGCAAAATGAATATCTTGCTACTACAATATTAGCTAAAGAAAACTTTAGTGGTTCTTGGCTTTATACTAGCGATGAATTAGTCAGTCTATGTGATTTTATTAAAACGCAAGGTGATAATTTAGCCGATTTAAACTTTACAAATATGACATTATATGAGCTTAATAACTATTTAAGAAACTCATTAATTTTAAACGCTTCTATCACAAAAAACATTTTAGCTAGCGATTTTTTATGTGTTCCATCAAGCATAGTTAATCAAGGTACATTACCAATATCTGAATATCAAAATTTTGCCAATGTTTTTGGCAATCTTACTTTAGAAGATATTAGAAATATTGAAGAAATTAGTCTTAATTTGATGGATGTTGTGTACTTGTTAAATTCAGCAATTATTCGCTTAACTATAAGTCGTGAATTAATATCTAATTCTCTTTTTAGTATTCCATTAGAGATTACAACTCTAGTTGATTCTAATATGGGTCAAGTTTATGAGATTAATGAAACTGAATTAATTAATTTCTTAATTGCTTGCCAACAAGGTTTAAATGTTACTAGCATATCAAGTATTGAGGATATTAAACTCCCAACGAATATAGATGTTATTACAAATAGTATAATTATGCGAGCAAGCATAACTAAAAACTTAGTTGAGCTTAATCGAACTACTTTGTATGTTTCACAAGTGGAAGCAACCGTAACTACCGATATCAATGGAAGTTCAATATTGGTGTTATCAAGTAGTGAAATTCAAGCTTTAGTTAACGCTCTACGTCTAATTAATTTAACAGACAATTTTACGATATCATTAAGTTTGGCTAATTTATATAATAATATAGGCAATTTAGCTACTTTAATGGAATCGTCTATTATGACTTGCTACATAACCGATTTAATTGCTAATCCTTTAATTAGCCCTAGTGAAGAAGAATTGGTTTATAATTTGACAACTGGTGATAGTTTAACTAAAGCAGTGTTCACTTATGATCAAATAGCTGATTTTCTTATGAATTTCCCTTTACTATAATATGTGGCTTTGTTATAATTCTAGCGATGTGAGGTGGAAAACATGCAAGCAAATGAACCAATTACAGATAATTTAGAAGTTTTTTATGATGTTTTTGATGAATCTTGTAGTTTTTTATACGAAAAAATGCATAAAAAATATTTAGAACTGATTATTTTAACAGCTAATAATATTTTAGCTGGCGAGGTTTTAAATGATTTAGATAAAGAAGATATCGATAAATTAAACGCTATTTATGAGCCATTAGTTGATAAAGACTTTACTGTAGAAGAAATTAGAAAAGCTATGCAGGCCCAAATTCTTAAGGGTATTAAGGAAATGAATTTTCAAAATGGTTTAACTACACCTGATAGTATTGGTCTTTTAATAGCTTATTTAATTAGCCGTTTAAGTAAAGCCAAGGAATTAAATATTTGTGACCCTCTAATAGGTTCTGGTAATATGCTTTATACTATTAGTAATCATTTAACAGCTAATTTAAATCTTTTTGGCTGTGATCATAATGAATATATGATAAGAATTGCTAAGGTATTTGCCGATTTGCTAGAAACTAATATTGAATTGCACTTAGAAGATACAGCCAATCTTCATTTAAATAATATGGATTTTGTAGTTTTTGACCTACCTAACGTTATTAAAGATAAGGAAAAGGATTACCTACCTTATAAATGGATATTACATTATGTAGATATGCTTAAAGATAATGGTTATATTATAGGTGTTGTTGGTAATGATTTCTTTGATTATGATAAGGACAAAACCTTTAAAAAAGAATTATTACAACAGGCTAGCATTATTGGTTTAATTGAGCTACCAGAAAATATGTTTGTCAGCAAGCCTAAAAGTATCATCATTATTAATAAAAAGATTTGGGAAAACAAGAAGTGCTTTATGACTAAACTACCTAGCCTATCAGATGTTAAAGCCTTTAATAATGAACTAGGTAAACTCCAATTATGGTTAGATGAAAACATTAAACTCTAGAATTTTCGGTTCTTTCCAAACTGAGGTAGTTAGGTAGGTAGGTAGCTACCTCAGATTTTAAATAACAAAGTAAAAATTGGAG
>CALUXJ010000009.1 GCA_944324725.1 uncultured Acholeplasmatales bacterium | reverse complement strand
GTGTAAATAGGAGTGGTAGTTTGTGTAGGGGAGGAAGCGAAACAACCCTGTTGACAAGGAATCTTTTTAATAAATTTAATTCTAGTATAATCAACGGCCACACTAGAACTATCTTTAGCATAAGAGTAGTAAGCAGCCAGCATAGCAGCAGTTCTAATTTCATTTTCTGTAAAATCATTATCTTTAGCAATCACGACATGACTCCCAGAACCATCTTTTACATGGAACCACAAGAAATTAGGTTTGGCTAGCTTATGAGTGATGTAGTCATTTTGAATATTATTTTTGCCTACATAGATTAAAGTCCCATCTACCACGTAGGTTAGATATTTTGGTTGTTTCTTTTTTAAAGGACCTTTATTGTAATTAGCTGGTAAATATTTATATTTTTTTAATTCCTCAATCATTTCTAAAACATCATTTAAATTAGCTCGTTTTAATTGATCATCTAATAGTGTAAAATATTTGATTTCATCTTCACAAATTTTAGTTTGTTCAGCGATGTAGTATAAAGATTTTTTTAGCTTTTGGTATTTTTTGTAATAACGTTGACTATTTTCTAAAATCGTATATTTTTCATCTAGAGTAATCATAATATCCTTATTATTGTAATAGTCAAAGACGACAATCTTTTTATCCTTTTCTTTTAAATTAGGAGCTTGAAGAAGTAATTCGCCATAAAGCTTATAAATATCAGCACCTTCAGCCTGTCTTTTTTCCTCCGCTAATTTAACAATTTTTTGCTCATATTTAGTGATTTGTTTTTTGATGAACTTAGCTAAATCAGCCGTTTCTTTTTTTATTTGATTATCCTTTTCAATTGTATAAAAATTATCATCTAATAAACTAGATAAAGAAGAAAAGGTTTTTAGAGGCTCTTTAGCATAGAAATAGAAATCAATCTTATTGTTAATATCTTTATATAAAGAAGGGTTATTAGCTTCATTTAATAGAAAAATAAAGTTTTCTTTAATATTATCATTTTGAAAAACAAGATTAGCAAAACTATAAGAGACTCCTAAAAAGTTTGTCAAAATATCTTTAGGACAAGTTATTTTACTAAAATCAAAGGTTTGATAAGCTTTATAAGGATTAAGTTTATTGGTGCTAGGAAAACTATATTTAGCATTAGGCATAATAATCCGGTTAAATTCCCCCACCCCATCATGATGTAAGGAATCTAATATTATATAGTTATTATCAGTTAATATTAAATTGGAAAACTTCCCCATTACTTCACAAATTAAAAGCTTACTAGAGCGGTCCTTCATTTCATTATAACCAACTAATTCAAAAATCAAGATTCTATCAGTTTCATATTGATAAATATCATTAATAAAGTAACCCTCAATATTTTTTCTTAAAAAAAGGGTAAAATTTTTGGGAGTTGGATTATTAATATAATCTTTTTCGGTTAAATGAATTCGGGCCGTTTGAGCATTAAAGCCTAAATATAATTTATAATTATGCGAATTAGCTCTAATTGTAAAAATAAAGTTATTATCAACTAAATCATTAATTTTGCTGATGCGTCCTGTTTTTAAAACTGTTAATTCATCCTTTAATTTAGAAAGAAAAATACCATCAAAACTCATAAAATCACCTTCATAAATTATATAATATTTTGTCATAACAGGCAAATAAATTATTTTATAGTTGTTTAGTCTAGGAGAGTAAATTGTAATATATTTATAATATGTTATAATCTTTATAGAGATAAAGCGATTATTAATAGGTAAGAAAGGAAAATCAATTTATGAAAAAGGTAGTTATTGGTATTTGTTTATTGTTATTTATCCTAATAACTAGTCCGTTTATAGCTAAAGCTAATATGGCTGCTCCCGAAGAAGATGGAATAGCTAGTACCATAACATTTGCGAAAAATGAAGATATAGCCGTTGTTAGGGAAGTTTTAGATATTAAAATTTCAGGCATCAAGGCAAATATTTCGGCCCAATATACGATGCAAAATAATAAAGATTATGCCATTAGTACACCTACTATGTTTATTTCGCCTAACTTTAGTGAACAAAGTGTTAGGGTTATGATTAATGGTAGCTTGATAAACTATGAAACTAAATCTTACTCTTGCCAAAATATTAATGATATCTATGTTAATGGTTGGGAATATGTAATATTAGAAAAGCCTAACCCTTATGGTACTAATAATGTACAAACAATCAATTTTGACCTAGATTTTAAAGCTAAAGAGGAAAAACTGGTAACAATCAGCTATGATTATGAGTTAGGTGGTAGGCCAGATCGAATAGATCAATATAAATATGCCAGCTTAACCTATTATTTAGCACCTGCTGCCCTGTGGGAAAGCTTTGCTGATTTAACGATTAATTTATATGTGGATGCTAGTTTACCTGTTATAAGTGAGAGTAATGTTGGTTTTAAAAAGATAGATAAAAATACCTATCAATATAAAGATATTACAATTCCAGTTAATATTTTAGAAATTAAATTAGAACCAACCAATTGGCAAAAGTTTATTGGCTTTTTTAAGAGTCCGTATTTAATTATGGAAATATTTATATTTTTACCATTTATCTTAATTGGATTAATTCTTATTGTGACAATAATTTTACTAATTAAGTTTAGAAAAAAGAAGGCTAAAACTCAAAGTTAAAAAAATGTCAAAATAATTGTTGACAAATACTTAAAAAAAGTGTATTATACACAACGTAATAGAAAAGGTGAAAAGCAGAACCCCCGTTCTCGCCTGATCGACTAGAGTTGGTAGGCAAAAGGTCACATTAATTTAATGACGAATTCAATGGGGCGCTTGACGTCCCTTTTTTATTGGCTAATAAGTGATTATGGAGGTGGAGCACATTAGCACGCTAAAAAAACCAGAAGAAATGGTTAATGAAAGTATCAGATTAAAAGAAATGCTTGTCATCACAGACAAGGGTGAAAAATTAGGACTATTGCCAAAGGCTAGAGCTCTAGATGAAGCTTATAAAAGAGGTCTTGATTTAGTTGTTGTATCAGTTGATTCTAATCCGCCAGTAGCTAAAATGATGGATTATTCTCGTTTCCGTTTTGAACAACAAAAGAAATTAAAGGAAATGAAGAAAAAACAAAAGGTAGTTACTGTCCAAGAAATTCAACTAAGCCCAACTATTGAAAAACATGATTTTGACACTAAGGCTAGAAAAGCCCAAACCATTTTGGACAAGGGTAATAAGGTTAAGATTACTTTGAGACTAAAGGGTAGAATGATTGTTCACCAAGAATTAGCTAAAGAAGTAATTCAAAAGTTTGTTGATGAATTAGCTCAAACTTCAACACTTGAAAGTGATATTAAGCTCGATGGCAAAATGCTTTTTGCCACTGTAGCTCCAAAAAAACAAAAGGAGAATAATTAACATGCCAAAACAAAAAACACATAGCGGTTTAAAGAAAAGAATTAAAATCACTGCAACTGGCAAAATCAAACGTAGCCATGCATATACTGGTCATATGAAGACTAATAAGACTCATAAACAAAACCGCAATCTTCATAAGCCAGGTTTAGTAGATAAGACTGATGAAAAGCGTATTAAAAGCTTAATCAGCAATATGTTATAGGAGGAAAGAACATGCCAAGAGTTAAAGGTGGATATGTAGCAAGACGCCGTCGTAAGGCCGTATTAAAACTTGCTAAAGGTTATTATGGTTCAAAACATACATTATATAAAACTGCTCATGAACAAGTAATGCGTTCATTACAATATTCATATCGTGATCGTAAGGTTAGAAAAAGAGATTTCCGTAAATTATGGATTGTTCGTATCAATGCAGCTTGTCGTTTAAACGACATTACTTATTCAGCATTCATTAATGGCTTAAAACATCAAGATGTAGTTTTAAATAGAAAAATGTTAGCTGAATTAGCTGTTAACGATGCTAAAGGTTTCGCTGATTTAGTAGCAGTTGCTAAAGAAGGTTTAGCTAATCCAAAAGCTAAAGAAGTAGTTGAAACTGTATTTGTTAAACCAGCTCCAAAGGCTGAAAGAACTGCTAATCATGCTGCTCATGTAGCTGCAGTTAAAAAAGCTGAGACAGTAGAAACTGTTAAAGAAGAAAAAGTAGAAGCTCCAAAAGCTGAACCAAAGAAAGTTGCTAAGAAGGCTGCAACACCTGATTATGAAAGTATGACATTAGCTGATTTAAAGGCTTTATGTAAAGAAAAAGGTGTAAAAGGCTACTCTACATTAAAGAAAGCAGAAATTATCGAATTACTTACAAAATAGGTTTTAAAACCTATTTTTTTTTGTTATAATTAACGATAACAAAGTTAAAAGGAGCTAGGAAAATGGAAGATAAAAATAGTAGAAGACCAGTTACAAGAAGGACTTTACCCGAAACAAAAGAATATAAAATTTTAAAAGTCATTTTTTCAATTGCGATTATGATTTGTTTAGGTTTTGCGGTCGCTATGACAGTAGTTGTTTTTACAATTGATCCGGATAATACCCCTTATTTTATTAAGCACTTTGGTTTAGGTATTTCTTTAATAGCGGTCGGAGTAGTAGCTGTTTTAATGACAATTTTAAATAAATATAATGTTAATTCTTCTGATCAAGGTGATAGATTAATGCGAGTTGTTGGAGCCTTATTAATAATCTTTGGCATCGGTACGATTATTTTTTCATATATAAGCTAGTACCTTTACAACCGTTTAAAAATATGCTATATTAATGTTGCTAGGAAGAAGCCCGTGGAACCCAAATTAACCTAAATTGAGTCTGAGGTTTTTTATGTGTTGAATGCTTATTCTTATAAGAATCCTAATTACTAAACCGTGAGGACTCTGCCTTTGAAGAAATATTGTTCTTCATGGACTTCCTAGCCTTATCTTTAGGCTTAACGGCCTTTTTATTTTGGTTAAGGTGGTGAGATAATGCGAATAGTTGCTGGTCGGTTAAGACATCGAATTATTAAAGAAACTAATATAGAAACGACAAGAGAAACCCAAGATAGAATTAGAGAGGCGATTTTTAATGCCTTAGGACCTAGTATTTTAGGCAAAGGCTTAGACTTATTTTGTGGTAGTGGAGCTATGGCTCTAGAGGGTTATAGTCGGGGATTAAACTATATAGCTGTCAATGATTATAATAAAAAAGCCTTAGATGTTGCTATTAGTAATATAAAAAGTTTAGGAATAACGTCTTATACAGCCACTAATTTGGATTATCAAGTTTATTTAACCAATGCCAAAGAGGCCTTTGATTATATCTTTTTAGACCCTCCTTACGCTTATACGGATATTGCAAGTATTTTAACCTTAGTATGGCAAAGTAAAGTGAGTAAGAATGGAACAATCGTCGTTTTTGAGATGGCTAGTTTGACTAAGGAGGTTATACCAGCTGATTATTATAAGTTAATAAAAGCTAAAACTTATGGCAAAAAAAAGGTTGTTTTTTTAGAGGTGATAAAATGCATGATTTAACACCAAAATTAATAGATAATATGACATATATTATTAAAAAAATTAAAGCTAAGGCCTTCCCTAAAATCAAAAGTGTATTTGTTAAAATTTTTCATGGCGAAAAAAATAGAATCTATACCCTACTATTAGTTCCTTACCAAGAAGGTACGGCTGGGGTAGAAATATATCCATTAGATGCTGGACTTAAAACCTTTATTGATGAACAAACAAATCTTTATTTTGATGGTGCAGAACATGAAACAATTAGTTGTATTGCCGATTTTAATTACAAGCCTTTCCAACTTTTATGCAACTTCAATCGGCAAGCGGCCTCATCAAATAATATACCCAAATTGTGGCTTAAGGATTTGGAATTTATTACGGATTTATTAATTCATGATTTAAATTCACGTAAATCTATTATTTGTGCAGAAGATAAAGTTTTTCTAGTTTGTGATGATATTGAAAAACAATATGAATTATTTAAAATTACAGAAATTCCTTATTCCTATAATTATCCCTTAAAGCGGATTAATTACCAATTATTAGATGAGCTTAAGCAATTAGATAAAAAGACAATTGATTATGTTTTTTACATGACTTATTTTTTGACTGAAGAAAAACCAGATGCCTATAAGGTCTTTCTAGGTTATGGCAAAAAAACAGAGCTTTTTGCCGATTTTCTCATAACAGATAAGTTATCACTAGAACAAATTTGGTCTTTTTTAATAAGTATGTTTCAAAAATATGGTTTACCTACAAAATTAGAGATTAATAACCCAGAAATATTTTGCTCAATGATTAATACTCTAATTGCAGCCGGAGTAAATACAAAATATAATCGCTATGACTTAATGCAAAATTATTATGCACGTGATTTATTACAATTTGCGAAGGCTTATTTTTTGAAATATGAATATGAGGCAACCGACTTTAATCGTTATATGCATAAGGCACTTAATATCTTACAGGGCTTTTTAATTGATGGTTACAATCCAGAAACACAAAAGTTAGCAGAAGCTTTATTGGAATATACAGATATTGTCGAAAATAGTGAAGATAAAAACGAGGATACTCTTGTTTCTTAAAGAAAAATTTGGTAAAATAAGACGATTACGTAAAGAAATAAGACTTATTAATTAACATTATTTAGCGACAATGGATGGTGCAAGCATTGAAATGTTTAATAAGGGAGACACTTCTTGAAGGTAAACGTACCAGGCGTTAACGGAATTAAGTGCTAGTTTTATGACTAGAATTAAGGTGGCACCGCGAATTTATCGTCCTTGAATTATCAAGGACGTTTTATATTTTTAGGAGGTAATTATGTTAACAAAACCAAAAGGTACCTATGATGTACTACCTGCTGATAGTAGGATATGGGCAAAATTGGAGCAGGTAATTAGAAAAATATGTGCTTTAGCTAATTATGAAGAGATTAGAACTCCAATTTTTGAACAATATGAAACCTTCCACAGGGATGATAGTGATAGCTCTGATATGGTTAATAAAGAAACATATGATTTTATTGACCGTGGTGAAAGAAAGATGACTTTAAGACCTGAAGGAACGGCAGGGTGTGTTAGAGCTTATGTTGAAAATAAATTATATGTTAATAACAAGGTGACTAAACTATTTTATTTTGGTCCCATGTTTCGTTATGAAAGACAACAAAAGGGAAGATATAGACAATTTAGTCAATTTGGCTTAGAGGCTTATGGCCCTAAATCACCCCTACTAGATGTTGATATAATTTCTACTGCATGCATGCTTTTAAAGGCTGTAGGCTTAAATAAGATTAGAGTAAGAATTAATACCTTAGGTGATAAAGAGTCAAGACAAAACTATCGTGATGTCTTAGTTGACTATTTCAGTCAACATATTGATGAATTATGTGAAGATTGCCATACGCGTTTAGCTAAGAATCCTTTACGTATTTTAGATTGTAAAGTTGATAAAGATAATCCAGTTTTAATAAATGCTCCTAAGATAAACGATTATTTAAATGATGTTTCTAAAGAACATTTTGCTAAGGTATTAGCTGAATTAGATAATTTGGGCATTGATTATGTCGTTGATGAACATTTAGTAAGAGGCTTAGATTACTACTCTGATACGGTTTTTGAAATCGAATATGAATCAGATGTTTTAGGTAATCAAAATGTCTTGTGTGCTGGTGGTCGTTATAATGATTTAGTGAAGGATTTGGGCGGACCAGAGATACCAGGTGTTGGTTTAGCCTTTGGGGTTGATCGTTTAATTTTAGCGCTAGCAAATGAAAATATTCAGATAGTTAAACCTAAATACTTACATGCCTTTTTAATAACTCTTGGTCAGTCAGCTAAGGAGTTTGGTCTAAAATTAATCTATAATATGCGTTTAGCTGGTCTAATGTGTGATATGTCCTATGCTAGTGATAGTTTAAAGGCTCAATTTAAAGAAGCAGATAATAATAATAGTATGTTTACTTTAATACTAGGCGAAGATGAATTAGCTAACAAAACCATCAATGTTAAGAACAACCATACTAAAGAACAGGTAACCATTAGTTTAGATGAATTATTAGGTTATTTAATTAAAAATTTAAATACATGTCATAATTGCGGAGGAAATTGTCATGAAAAGAGTACAAATTAAAGACTTAAAGCTCAATGAAGTCAATAAATTAGCAGGCTTTATTGAAAATTTACGTAACAAAAAGACAATGTGCTTTATTGTTTTACGAGATGTATCTGGAAAAATTCAAGTAACTATTGAAAAGGAAAAACATCCAGAATTTAATGAATTGTTAGAAAAGTTAACAATAGATTCAGTTATAGAGGTTGAAGGTTTAGTTGTTCCTAGTGAATATGTTAAGCTAAACCATATGGAAATGTATCCTGATAAACTAGAAATTATGTCTATTGCTGAACCAAGCCCAATTGTTGCTCCTAAGGGAGAAGAGACTAATATAGATTTACGTCTTGATTATCGTTGGATTGATTTAAGAACGGATAAGAATACTTTAATGTTTAAGGTTCAATCTCATTTTATTAACGCTTGCCGTGAGTTCTTAAATAAACGTGATTTTACTGAGATTCATACTCCTAAATTAATCGGTGCTGAATCTGAATCAGGCGCTGGTGTTTTCAAGGTTGAGTATTTTGATCGTTTTGCCTTCCTTGCCCAATCACCACAATTCTATAAACAAATGGCTATGGCTGCTGGCTTTGAAAGGATTTATGAATCTGGGCCAGTATTTAGAGCGGAAAAATTTGCTAGTCGTAAGCATGCAACAGAATTTACAGGTTTTGATTTAGAGTTCTCCTATATTGAATCCTATAAAGATGTTATGCATTTAGAAGAAGAAATGCTTACTTATGCTTTGCAAGCTGTAAAAGATAAGTATGGTGAGGAAATTAAACGGGTTTATGACATTGATGTTGTTGTACCAACAATGCCTTTCCCAGTTATTGATTTACACGATTTATATGATGAATTAGAGAAACGTTATGGCTATAAAGTTCCAGAAAGTGAAAAGGGCGATTTGACTACTGAAGGTGAGAGATTATGTCAAAAATTCAGTATGGATGCATATGGTCATGAATTCCTTTTTGTAACAGGCTATAGCAAAGAAAATAGAGCGTTCTATCACATGCGTGATGAAAAAGGTGTGCCATGTGGCTATGACTTAATTTGGAAGGGTTGTGAAATTACAACTGGTGCTCAAAGAGAACATCGTTATGAAATCTTAAAAGCTCAAGCCGAAGAAAAAGGTTTAGGTGAAGATGTTAAGTTTTATCTTGATTTCTTCCGTTATGGTTGCCCTCCTCATGGTGGCTTTGGTATAGGTGTCGATCGTATTACAATGCTAATCTTTAATGAAGGTATCAAGGAATCAATGTTTATCTTCCGTGGTCCAGATAGATTAAATCCATAGGTGTAAAATGACAAAACATATTTCTTGGGATGAATATTTTATGGGCGTAGCTTTACTTTCAAGCTATCGCTCAAAAGACCCTAATACTAAAGTAGGAGCTTGTATTGTCAATACTGATAAGCGAATTATTGGTATTGGTTATAATGGTTTTCCTTTTGGTTGTTCAGATGAGGTTTTCCCGTGGGCTAGAGAAGGGGAAACTTTAGATACCAAATACCCTTATGTAGTTCATGCAGAACCTAATGCTATTTTAAATTCTACATCTAGTTTAAAAGGTGCTACACTTTATGTCACTTTATTTCCTTGTAATGAATGTGCTAAACTCATTATTCAAAGTGGAATTAAGCATATTGTTTATATGCAAGACAAATATAAAGATAGTGAGTACTATGTAGCTAGCAAAAGAATGTTTGATGCGGCTGGTGTGACCTATCAAGTGATGCCAGAGGTAAAAATCATAGTAGGAGGCTATAATGACTAAAAAGAATTTTTGGCTTACTTACTTAATAATTGCCATTTTAATCATTATTGATCAGGTTACAAAAGTGGTAGTTTTAACTAATCTTAAAATTCAGGGTACTGAAATACCAGTTATTGGCAATTTCTTTGCCATTACGCTTGTATTTAATAAGGGAGCTGCTTGGGGAATTGGTGATAGCTATACGATAATATTAGCCTTAATTTCTTTGGTGGCTGGTTTAGTTGCCATTTGGTATGCTGGTAAAAATGATTTTAGCAAGAAAAAACTTTACTCAATTTCTTTGTGCTTAATTGTCGCTGGAGCTTTTGGTAATTTAATTGATAGAACTTTGACGGTATTTAAGGTTTTAGATGGTGTTATCGACTTTTTAAGCTTTAATTTTGGCTCTTATGAATTTCCGGTTTTTAACGTCGCCGATATGTGTCTTGTAATCGGAGTTATTTTGCTAGTTATAGATATTATCTTTTTAGAGGAGCGTAGAAAAAACAATGAATAAAGTAATTGTTGATGAAACTAAAGCTGGTCTTAGATTAGATAAATATTTAAGCGAAGTAAGTGGCCAAACAAGAAGCTTTATAACTAACAATTTGGTAACCTTATTAGTAAATGGTCAAGAACAAAAATTGTCATATAAGGTTTTACTAGGCGATGAAATAAGCTATGAGTTTAAAGAGTTAGAAACTTTAGAAATAAAGCCTAAAAACCTTAATTTAGAAATTGTTTATGAAGATAGTGATTTAGCAGTCATTAATAAGCCTAAGGGAATGGTTGTTCATCCTGCTCCAGGTCATCATGATGATACTTTAGTTTCTGGCTTAATGTATCAAATTAAAGATTTAAGCGGAATAAATGGTACAATTAGACCAGGTATTATTCACCGATTAGATAAAGATACATCAGGCTTAATTGTAGTGGCTAAAAACGATAAAGCTCATTTAGCCCTAGCAGAACAATTAAAAGATCATACAATGTATCGGGAATATCATGCTATAACGGTAGGTGTAATAGCTGAGGATCGAGGGAAAATTATAGCTCCTATCGGTCGTGATAAAGAAGACCGGATAAAGATGGCTTGTACAAGTGATGGTAAAGAGGCTATTACTCATTTTGAGGTAATTGAGCGTTTTAAAAATAATACCTATATTAAGTGTATTTTAGAAACAGGTAGAACTCATCAAATTAGAGTGCATTTAGCTTATATTAATAAGCCTATTTTAGGCGACCCATTATATGGTCCAAGGCGTACATTTGGTAATATTGGGCAATATTTACATGCTAAAAAGATAACCTTTATTCATCCTACAACCTTACAAAAAATGACTTTTGAAGTTGATTTACCAGCTTATTTTACTAATTTATTAAATGAATTAAGAAATGAATAAAGTATGTGAAAACTGTTGTTCTAACAACAGTTTCAGATTGTTGACAAAGCGATTATTTAGACAGTCATTTAGGCTGAAAAAATAGTCGCTTTTATTTTTTTTAAAATTTTGTTATTAAAAATGATAAAAAATAGTTCTTAACATATACATAATAGTATTAGAGGGTTGTTATACCCCATAATTAACTATTAATTTTTTCCTAAGTGCTAATGTTAATACTAATATTGAAATTCTTAAACTGGTGATTAATGATAACAAAGAATTAACTAACTTTATTTATGAAGATGATATGTTATCCTTATTAGTGACAGATGTTACTAATATTTATAAAGTAGAAGTTTTCTATAAATATTTAGATAGCAGCTATCAAGAGGTGATTTATAGTGCGTAGGTGGCTTTTTCTTGGAATAGTTTTGGCTCTTTTGTTAGTTGGCTGTACAACGGATTCTAATTTGGTAGCAGAGCCAATCTATCAAAGCATATATGTTACCGATGAAGTTAAAGGCAATCAAAAAAATGTTGATTTTACCGATATTCCTGATGATGTACTTGTAAGCGATGCACAAATAGATCATTTTGTTGAACCTAACCAAACCTTTTATTTACATATTTTGTTAGAAAATCCCGTCGCCTATGAAATAATTTCTTTAACTATTTTAGATACTAAATATCAAATTTATCAATTTCAGGATAGTAGTACCAGTGAAGAAATTATTATTAAAATGGCAGCTCCAAACGAACCAGGTGCTTACTCCTTTGAAATAACAGGTATCAAATATATTTATAATGATCGCATTTTAGATGTTAATTTAAGTGTTGCTAAAACAATGGTTATGGTGGGAGTAAGTGAAGAAAGCCGGCCAACTTTTGTGGTTAGTTTTATAGATTCCTTGGAAAATATGGTCACAATCAACTATTATATTTTAGAAGACTTATATATTTCAGGCACTTACAGATTTTACTTAATTAGAGAAGAGAATATAATCAATTATGTTGATAAAACAAGTGATTCAACTAATGTAAGTTTTATGGATTTAGATAGAGGCTATGAATACGAGGTTAGCACCATTAAAGAAGAAATTTACCCATTAGTTGACTTTTATATTCAAGATGAGACTAGTTTTCTTATAACCTTTGCTTTTGATGCAAAACAATTAAATATGAATTTACTTGAATTAAAAGTTGTCGATTTAGAGGATAATTTATTGGCCTCATTTACTGATTTAAATAGTTCTAATGAATGCTATAATGAAATTTTGGTGGAAAATGCCACTCCGGGGATTACTTATGCAATTATTTTAGAATATAGTTATTATGATTATGCCTTACAAAATACAAATAAAAGTAGTATATATATCGGTTTTTTTGCTTTACCAATTAATATGGATGAATTATAAAATATAGCGTTATTAGTTGTTATTTGCGTTATATGATGTTTTTTGATATAATTAAAAAAAGTGAGTTGATAAAAATGGCAAAGCCAGTAATTGCAATTTTATATGATTTTGATAAAACCTTGTGTACGGAAGATATGCAAAATTATAGTTTTATTCCTAATTTAGGTTTAACGCCAAAAGAGTTTTGGGGCAAGACAGGCGTTTTAGGTAATAATCATAGCATGGATAAGATTTTAGCATATATGTATGAAATGCTTTATATGTGTAAACAAAAAAATATTAAATTAACTAAGGAATACTTAAACAGCTTAGGTAAAAACATTAAATATTTTCCAGGAGTTAGTACTTGGTTTAGTAGAATTAATGCCTTTGGAGAAAGTTTAGGTGTCAAAATTGAACATTATATTGTTTCTTCTGGTACTAAAGAAATAATTGATGGAACAACTATTGCCCATGAGTTTAAAAGAATTTATGGCTGTGAATTCTTGTATGATGAAGAAACAAACGAAGCAATATGGCCAAAGATGGCAATAAATTTCACCCTAAAAACTCAGTTTATTTTTAGAATATCAAAGGGAGCTTTTGATATTATTGATGAGGAAAAACTAAATTCCGATACTCCAGATAAGGCACGTCATGTGTTTTATCGTAATATGATTTATATTGGCGATGGAATGACTGATATTCCGTGTATGCAGGTAGTTAAGGATAAGGGTGGCAAATCAATTGCTGTTTATCGCAGCAATGATGAAGAAAAAGTAATGAAACTAGTTAATGATTCACGAATTAATTTTGTTTGTTTAGCTGATTATTCCCAAAATTCTAGCTTAGAAAAATTTGTTCAGATGAGTATTGAAAATATGGTTTTGTACGAAAAATTACGCCAAAAAGAAATGAAACAGCTCCAAAATTTCCAAAATCGATTTGAGGGTGAGACTAATGTTTAAGCTTTATGGTAAATATTTGAAATTCTATAAAAAAGAGGTCATATTAGGGCCTCTCTTTAAATTATTAGAGGCTATTTTTGAACTAATAGTCCCTTTAATTATGGCTCGTATTATAGATAATGGTATTAATAAGGGAAATGTTAGCTATATTTGGCAAATGGGATTAGTTTTAGTAGTAGTAGCTGTGGTTGGCTTTTGTTCAACTTTAGTTTGCCAATATTTTGCCTCCGTTGCTAGTCAGGGGGTAGGAACAAAGTTAAGAGATGATTTGTTTAAACATATTGAAGGTCTTGATTTAGGTCAAATTGAGCAATTAGGAGTAGCTGAATTACTCACAAGAATGAACAATGATATAAATCAAGTACAAACTAGTGTTGCAATGTTAATTAGATTAGTAATTAGGGCCCCATTCATTGTTATTGGAGCTATTTGTTTGTCTTTTGTTATTAATATTTATACTGGTCTCATTTTTTTAGCTGTAGGTATATTAGTTTTAGTTTCAGCCTTATTAATTATGCGTTTTACAATTCCTCGCAATAAGATAGTCCAAAAGGACTTAGAAGTCACAACTACCATTGCAAAAGAAAATTTAAATGGCATTCGAGTGGTAAAAGCCTTTAATAAAGAAGGACATGAGCGTAAGAGATTGGAAAAATCTACTTGGCAACTTAAAACTGATGCCAATAAAGTGGCTAAAATAGCAGCCTTGTTAAATCCAATTGCGGCTATTTTAATTGCCTTAGCTATTTTAAGTGTCTTAAAATTGAGTGGCAATTTAGTCAATAATGCCATTATTACTCAGGGTGATGTCACAGCTTTGGTTAATTATTTAAATCAAATATTAGTTGCTATTTTTGTCGTTTGTAACCTTATTCAAATTTTTGGTAAGGCCTCTTCATCAGCTAGTAGAATTAATGATGTCTTTGCCTTAGAGCCACAAATAAAATATGGTACGGTTCAAAATATGGTGGCAAGTGATAACTTATATGAACTAAAGCATGTAACTTTTAGTTATCCAGAAGCGAGTAAGCCATCTCTTAATGATATAAGCTTTTCGATTAAACAGGGGTCTTTTGTAGGTATAGTTGGAGGTACTGGTAGTGGTAAATCAACTCTTTTAAGCCTTCTTGCCCGGGTTTATGAGCCAACCATAGGCGAAATTAAACTCAATAATTTAGCTATAGCCAGTTATACTAAAAATTGCTTAAATCAAGAAATCGGTTTTGTTTTTCAAAAGTCTTTGCTGGCTAATCAAAGTATAAGGGCTAATTTATGTTGGAAAAATCCTAACTTATCTGAACAAGAATTAATTGCGGCTTTAAAGACGGCAGAAGCGAACTTTGTTTTAAATGATGCAGAAGGCCTAGATAGAATGATTTATCAAGGTGGAAAAAATTTATCAGGTGGTGAAAGACAAAGGCTTTGTATTGCTCGAGCCTTGGCTAACCATCCGCAAATCTTATTACTAGATGATTCTTTATCAGCCTTAGATTTTAAAACAGATTATAATTTGCGTAAGGCATTAAAGGCCTTAGGTATTACTATCATTTTGGTAACGGAACGAATTGAACAAATTAAAGATGCTAATTTGATTTTAGTTTTAGATGATGGTAATTTAGTTGCTCAAGGACGCCATGAAGAATTATTAAAAAGTAGTAATGTTTATCAAGAAATTTATGAATCTCAAACAGAAAGTGAGGTTCAACTATGAAACAAAAAGGAACATTAAGTCGGGTTATACGGGTTTTATTAAAACATCGTCTAGCTTTACTAATTGCTATTTTTGCTAGTATCATTCAAGTACTAGCTACCCTATTAATTCCAATAGTCGTAGCGGATGGAATTGACTATTTAGTTGGTCCTAATGATGTCAATTTTAATAAATTAAATCAAGTAATTATATATGTGGCAATTCTAGGTGGCCTTGAAGCGCTATTTGGCTATTTGATGCAGTACTTAATGGCTTACGTAACTAATTGTACAGTTAAAGATTTGCGAGATAGTCTCTTTAATAAATTAGATCGTTTGCCCATAAGTTATATTGATACTCACCAAGAGGGTGACCTTCTTATGCGTTTGATAGGGGATGCTGATCAGTTAGGTGATGGGTTATTACAGGCCTTAACGAATTTGATTAGTGGCATTATAACGATTGTTTTAACATTAACCTTTATGCTAATAGTTTCTTATCAGGTTGGTCTAATTGTTATTTGTTTGACACCACTTTCTTTATTAAGTGCTTATTTTATTGCTAAATTTTCTTTTAAAACTTTTAAAGCTCAAGCGCAAATTAAAGGAAAACTTTCAGCTCATTACAATGAAATGTTCAATATGCTAAAAATTGTTAAAACTTATAATTATGAAGATGAAAGTTATAAAACGGCTAATGAGATTAATGCTGAGTTATATAAAGTAGGAGTAAAAGCCCAATTCCTATCTGCCTTAGTTAATCCAACCACACGTTTTATTAATAGTTTAGTTTATGCTAGTGTGGGAATTTATGGTGCTTTAAGAGCTGTTGCTGGCTTAATAACAGCTGGTGATTTAACGGTGTTTTTAAATTATGCTCAAAGCTATACTAAGCCGTTTAACGATATTAGTCAGGTTATGACGGAATTGCAGAATAGTTTAGCTTCAGCAAGAAGAATATTCGAAGTTATCGATGAAAAGGAGTTCTCATATACAGTAAGTCAAGAGCTTACAACAGTTAAGGGAAAAGTTGAGTTTAGAAATGTTTCTTTTAGCTATGTACCAACTAAACCTTTAATTACTAACTTTAATCTTGTAGTTAAGCCTAACTCTAAGATTGCTATTGTTGGTCCGACTGGAGCTGGTAAAACAACTTTAATAAATCTTTTAATGCGGTTTTATGATGTTAATCAAGGCAAAATTTTCTTGGATGATAAAGATATTTATACACTTGATCCGACTCAATTACGTGCCAATATAGGAATGGTTTTACAGGATACCTGGACCTTTAAAGCCAGTATTTTAGCTAACATAGCTTATGGTAAGAGTGATTGCTCAAAGGCGGATGTGATTAAGGCGGCTAAAGAAGCTTATGCCGATAGCTTTATTACCCGTTTACCTCAAGGCTATAATACCATTATTAATAGCAGTACAAGTTTATCTGAGGGACAAAGACAATTGCTTTGTATAGCTAGGGTAATGCTTAGAAGACCACCAGTTTTAATATTAGATGAAGCTACATCAAATATAGATACTAGAACTGAAGTTTTAGTTCAGCAGGCTTTTAATAAACTGATGGAAGGTCGAACAAGCTTTGTTATTGCCCATCGGCTTAAAACTATTATTGATGCTGATTTAATAATTGTTTTAAATAAGGGACAAATTGTGGAATTAGGTAAGCATGATGAGCTATTAGCTAAGGGTGGTTTTTATAAAGAAATTTATGAGGCTCAGTTTGCCAAAATTGAATAAAGAAGGGCTCTCACTTTGTGTGAGAGTTTTTTTAAATTACGGGTTAGAAAAAAGATAATTTAAAAATGTAAAAAAGATTTGTATATAAAGGGTTAAGTATGCTATAATCTAAAGTAGATTGAGGTGAAATGAATGGATATTTTTAACGCTATTCCAGATAACTTTTTTTCACTTTTGAGTTCAAAAAATAAAAGGATTTATGTTTCTTTAATCATTGAAGCATTCAAGATATATGAAACAGGCACAATATTAGGAATTGAAAAAAAGATTGTTGCCGATGAACTAGTTCATTATTTAGATACGAACAAATATAGTTATGATGTTGAAGATATTGATGATGAGGAAGCTAACCCAAAATCTAATCGTGACTTAGCTAATTATGCTTTGCGTAAGATGGAAGAATGTGGTTGGATTTATGTTGATGTTACAAATGATTATATTGAAATATTAAATTTTTCTGATGCTGGTATTATTATTACCGAAGCCCTAATGCAAATCTATGGTTCTAGTTATCAGGGCTTTGAGGATAATGAAACAAGTAGCTATAATAGTAGAGAGTATCAAGGTTATATTTATACTATTTATTCGCTTTTAAACAATAGTGATAGTATAGAATATAGTGTGATAATGCAAGAGGTTTATCGTAACACTAAACTTTTATTGCGTTCTATTAGACGTTTAGATGCTAGACTTAAAACTTATATCAGTTCAGTATTTGACCAAGTAGAAGTTAAAGATTTGATGGAAAACTTAGTATCATATCGTGAAAATTTTGTTGAACAAGGTTATGCTAAACTAAAAATGTCAGATAACATTAATAGATATCGGTTGCGGATTGTATCACGCTTAGAAGAATACGAAAATAATGAAGATATCCTAAATGCTATCAGCCTAAATTACCCTAATTTACCAGATGATAAAAAAATGGGCCGTGTCATTCGCGATATAGATGAAATTATTGATGTGTTTAATGCTTTAGATGAATATATTACCGAAATAGATGAAAAGAGTAAAACTTATATTAATAGCACTATTGCCAAAATAAAGTTCTTAATTTCAGAGGATGATAATATTATTGGTAAGGTTAATGCTATCTTAAAGTATGTGCGAAAGAGCAATAAGGAAAATCATCTTGATAAGGCACTTAGGGATGTCAATAATATGTATAAGTTAGAAGCTAATCGAGGAATTAGTGAGTCATCTATCTATATTCCTAGAGGAGCCTACAAACATAATTATAATTTAATGCTTGATGAAGGTGCTCTTTTTGATTTTGATATTGAATCAGATTTTATTAGACAGTATCAAACACCATATAGTGAAGATGTAGCTAAAGACTTCTTATTAGCTCATTTAGATAATGACCGTATGTATGGTAGTGATGTCATTAAATATGAAACGGATAAAGATACGTGTATGTTAGCAATTTATGCCATTCTTTATGCCTTAGACAATGAAGAGCAATATGAAGTGTTTGTTTTAAGTGATAAGAAAATTGAAAATTTTGCTTTGCGTATGAAAGACTTTTTAATTAGAAAGAAGGTTTAGTATGTTAGATAGCTTAGAAAAAATGACTAATCCCCAACAAGCTATGTTTAGAGATGTGGCAAATAAACTCTTGGCTTATAACTTTTTAGCTCGTGACAAGAAAGATAATAAAGAAGCATATTACTTTTTAATGAGCTATAAGGATATTTTTGATGAGTTTTTTAAAATATTAGGATTAGAAATTACTTTAAATCAACAACAAGGTTCAGTTATGCTTCAAGGTTTTAGTCAAGGTCAGACCCTTAGATTAAAAAGAGATGAAACATTAGTATTACTTATTTTACGACTTTTATATCATGAAAAAATGAAGGAAACTTCATTAAATGATAATGTAATTTGTCAAGTGGCGGATATTCACGAGAAGTATGATTATTTAGAAATAAAAAAGAAATTAAACAAAACAGATTTAGTAGCAGCTTTAAGATTGTTTAGAAGATATAATCTAATTGAGGCTACGGGTGATTTATCTACTTCAACTTGTAAGATAGTGTTAATGCCAACTATTTTATTAGCTATTCCTAGTGATGATATTAATTCACTATATCAAACAATTAACCGCATAAAACAGGGTGGTGATGAAGAATGAAAAAGCTAACCAAAATAAGACTTATTAACTGGCACTACCTAGCTAATGAAACGATTAATGTAAATGGTCACATTCTTTTAACAGGTCCTAACGCGAGTGGTAAATCAACAATTATGGATGCCATTATGTATGTGATTACAGCTGGTGAAACTAACTTCAATATGGCTGCTAACGAAAAATCAAAACGGGATTTAAGAGGCTATGTCAAATGTAAATTGGGCTTAGATGACAAAGAATATTTACGTGATGGTGATGTTACTGGTCATGTTGCTTTAGAGTTCCATGATGAAAAGCAAAATACTGATTTTACAGTCGGGGTTGTAATTGATGCTTTTGGGGAACTAATGCCAGTCAAAAGCTTATTCTACAAAGTTGATGCTAAAATGAATGATTCTTGGTTTGTATCTGAGCAAGGAATGATTTATTCAACAGTTGTCTTTAGAAAGAACAACCCAGACTTTGAATATTATTTAACGAAAAAAGAAGCTAAACGGGCTTTCCGTAATGCTTTTGGTTCTATAAATGAAGACTTTTTCAAATTAATTCCTAAGGCCTTAGCTTTTAAACCTATTGCCGATGTTAAGGAATTTATTTATCAAAATGTTCTTGAAGAAAAAGAAATAGATGTTTCAGCTATTAAAGATACTATTCGTTCTTATAAAGAACTAGAAAATACACTAAATTTAATTAAGAAAAAGATTGCTGATTTAAAGGAAATCACAAATATTCATGAAGAATTAGAAAAAATCATTGAAAATAAGAATTATATTGAATACCTAGATACCTTATTTGCTAAAGAAAAAGTAAATAATGATATTGCTAATTTAAAACGTGATATTGAAAAAGAAAACTTGCGTAAATCTAATCGCGAAAGTGATTTAAGACAGATTGAGCGGGAAATTTCAGCCTTAAATCAACGTAGCAAAGAGCTTTATAATGTTTTAGCTAATGATGATTCTTTTAAAAATAATGAAAACATCACGCGTGAAATTGAAGCAAGAGAAAGAAATATTGTTGAATTAGAACAAGACAATGCTCGCTTTTTAAAATATGTTGCTAATTTTAAGGATAATATTACCGCATTAAGAAAGAAGAATACCCAAAGAAAAATTTTTAATGATTTGGCTAATATGTCATTAATAAATCTTAACCAAAATGAAGTCGACTTCACAAGACTAAAATTAACAGAAGCGAGAAATTTAGTTGAGCAATATAAACAAAAGGATAATCAAGATTTAGGTGCCTTAACGCTTAAAAAGAGTGAAATTATTGCAAATGTTAATGAAATTGCTATTGCTTTGAAGAAATTAAGCCAAAACAAGGTTAATTTTCCTAGTCAATTAATTGCTTTACGAGATGAAATACAAGCTGGTTTAAAAAGAATTTATAACTATGATATTCCTGTTTTTATCTTTGCTGAGTTAGTTGAGATAATGGATCCTAAATGGCAAGATACTATTGAAGTATTTTTAGGTAATAGAAGGTTTAATATGATTGTTGAGCCACGCTATTATGATCAAGCTTTACAAATTTTTGCCCGTATTAAAGATAGACATCCAATTTATGGTATTGGTCTTGTCAATACCAAAAGGATAGGTAACTTTGATAGCTTTGAGCCTAATTCTTTGGCAAGTATTATGACATCCGAAAACGAGGATGCTAGACGCTATATTAATATGACGTGTGGTAACGTCATAATGTGTGATAATGAGCTTGAGTTAGAAAAATATAGTACAGCTGTAACTAATGATTACTTATTATATAGTCAATATACGGTTAGAAGCATGAATCCACGAATTGAAAAACCATTCTGTGGTAAAAATGCTTACCAATCTCAACAAAAAGCCTGGGAAGAAAAGGCAAATCTAGCTAAACAAGAATACGATAATGTTACTGGCAAGATTGGTGATTTAGAAGAAGATTTAACTTTATTAGATAGTTTAGATTTCCAAACTATCCTAGTGGGTATTGATGGTGCTTTAAAATTGGAATATGAGAAGGACACTTTAAAGGGACTACATCTCCAAAAAGAACACTTAAATACCTCATCACTTAAAGATGTTGAAGACGATTATAATCATATTCTAACTACTATTTCTAATAATGAAGAAAAACGGAGTAGTATTATTTTAGAAATAGGACGAATTGAACAAAATATTGTTAACCTAGAGGAAAAGGTTAATGACCAAAACAATTTATTAGAAGCTAAGAAAAATGATTTAGCTAAACTAAATAACCAAAATATTACAATTAAAGATCGAGCAGAAAATGAATTTAAAGATTTTATCAGCCAACGCAGTTTCAAAGAAGCTTATCAACTATTTGAACAAAAATATAACGTTAATGATAATACCTTTGATACATTGCAAGAAGCCTTAGTTACAAGACAATATCAATACATCAATGATTATGATTCAAGTTTCTCAATTGGTATTAATGAAATGCCAGCGTATTATAGTGAACTTAACAAGTTAGAAAAAACTGAGTTAGTTAAATACGAACAAAAGGTTAGAACAGCTCGTGAAGAAGCGGAATTAATTTTTAAAGAGGACTTTATTGCTAAGCTGAGAGCTAATATTGAACAAGCTGAAATTGAAATTGGTAAGATTAATGATACTCTAAGTCATATTCGCTTCGGTAATGATACCTATGAATTTGTTTTCCCTAAGTCTAGTGAGTATGGGGCTTTCTATGAAATGGTTAAAGCTGATGTAGCGGATGGTACAACAGGATTATTTACTAATTCTTTTGAGGCAAAATATGAAGAACAAATTAAAGAATTGTTTGATAGCTTAGCCGTTGATGAAATTAATTCCCATGGTGTAATTAATAAATTCACTGATTATAGAACTTATATGGATTATGATATTAAAATTACTAACCAAGATGGGGAATCAATGAGTTATTCTAAAGTCTTTAAGGAAAAATCTGGTGGTGAGACCCAAGTACCATTCTATGTAGCAATAATTGCATCATTTGTTCGTATCTATACCAAGACTCAAGCCTTTGGCGGAGATCCAATTGGTCTTGTCATGTTTGATGAGGTCTTTGATAAGATGGATAGTAATAGAATGAAGGCAATGATGGATTTCATTACATCAATGCCATTACAAACAATTATTGCCTGCCCACCACAAAGAATGAGTCTCTTACAAGACTATGCTAATACTATTTTAATTATGGCCCGTCAAGGGGTTAAAGCCCAAGTTATGCCAATCATTAAAAAGGATGGTGAATAAAATGGGATTATTCGGTCGCAAAAAAGAAGTTAAGGAAGAAAAAGGTTTAGCCAGTGAACGTCTTATTATGGAACAATTAGAAGATGACGATGAAGCTGCTGCTGAATTAGTCGATAAGCTCCAAGCTAATCACCCACTCGTTTTAAATTTTGAAAAGTTAGACTTGATGGGAGCTAATAAGCTTTTAGCTTTCTTTACGGGAGCTAGCTATGCTTCTCATGGTAGAACCATAAAAATTAACGAAACGACGTATTTATTTGCTAAAGAAGAAGATTTTGAGGATGGCAGTTTAAAAGAATTCCTCGATGAATTAGATGAAGATTAAAAAAACTATTGCCCTTTAGCTAAGTTTTTGTTAAAATATGTTGTATTTCTAGACGTAATATTAAATCTTTTGGCAGCGAACTGCGTTTGGTGTGAGGCAGGCAAAAGGAAATATTAGAATCACTAGAATGAATTAGATTTAAAAAGTCTACGTATGCTGCGTTAAAGCCAAGAAGAGCTAGTAAAATATTTACTAGAATTAAGGTGGTACCGCGGATTATTTCGTCCTTAGATTTATTCTAAGGACTTTTTTAATGGAGGTTAAAATGCAAGATTATAAAAATACCCTATTTATGGGTAAGACCAGCTTTGAAATGCGTGGTAATCTCGGTCAAAAGGAACCATTAATTGAAAAAGTTTGGGAAGATGAAGATTTATTTCATAAAAGATTAGAAAAAAATAAGGGCAGCAAGGAATATACATTACATGATGGTCCTCCTTATGCTAATGGTGACATTCATTTAGGTCATGCTTTAAATAAAATTTTAAAAGATTTTGTTGTTCGTTATAAGAATATGCAAGGCTTTTATTCTTATTATATTGCTGGTTGGGATACTCATGGCTTACCTATTGAAGTAGCTATTACGAAAAAGGGTATTAAAAGAAAAGAAATTTCTACTTTAGAATTTAGAAAATATTGTCATGAATATGCCTTAAAACAAGTTGAAAGACAAAAAACAGGTTTCAAGCGTTTAGGTGTTTTAGCCAATTGGGATGAAGCGTATCTAACTTTACAAAAGGAATTTGAACGTGATCAAATCAAGGTTTTTGCTAAAATGGTTGAAAAAGGCCTTATTTATAAAGGACTTAAGCCAGTATACTGGTCACCATCTAGTGAATCAGCTTTAGCAGAAGCTGAAATTGAATATTATGATAAGGAAGATTCATCAATTTATTTTTCCTTACCAATTGTTAGTGAAGATGCCTTATTAAAGGATGCTAAATTCTTAGTGTGGACTACAACCCCTTGGACTATTCCTGCTAACTTAGCTGTTTGTGCTGGCCCACAAATCAAATACGTATTGGCTAATACTGCAAAAGGTAAATACATTTTTGGGGCAGATTTATTAACAAAGCTTAAGGATTTACTTGAGCTTGGTGATGTAACTGTCTTAAAGGAATATATCGGTCAAGATTTAGAAGGCTTACAATATGAACATCCTTTATATCATCGGATTTCCCCTTGTATTTTAGGCGATTATGTTTCTACAGATGATGGTAGTGGACTTGTTCATATTGCTCCTGGTCATGGTGAAGACGACTATAATGTTGGTAAAATTTATCATCTTGATATTTTATGCCCAGTTGATAGTAAAGGCTATATGACTAAAGAAGCTGGGAAATATGAAGGCTTATTCTATCAAGATTGTAATGAGGAAGTAATTAAAGATTTAGCTGCTTCAAATAATTTGTTAAAAGTTGTTAAGATTACTCACAGTTATCCGCATGATTGGCGGACTAAAAAACCAGTTATTTTTAGAGCAACCCCACAATGGTTTGCTTCAATTGATAAGATAAAAGACCAACTATTACATAATGTTAAAAACGTAACCTGGTACCCTAAATGGGGTGATGTCCGGATGTCAAATATGATTAAGGACCGCCACGACTGGTGTATTTCTCGCCAAAGAGCTTGGGGTGTCCCAATTCCTATTTTCTACTGTGAAGATGGTACACCAGTTCTTGATCAGGCTGTATTTAGTCACATTTCAGATTTATTTGGCGAATATGGTTCTGACATTTGGTTTGCGAAAGAAGCTAAAGAATTGTTGCCAGCTGGTTATACTAATAGCCACTCTCCTAATGGTATTTTTACTAAAGAAAAAGATATTATGGATGTTTGGTTTGATAGTGGCTCTAGCTATATGACATTATTACGTCACAATTTAAAGTTCCCGGCGGATTTATATCTTGAAGGAGCTGATCAATATCGAGGTTGGTTTAACTCTAGTTTAATTACCGCTACAGCAATGTTTGATAGCGCTCCTTATAAAACAGTTGTAACTCACGGCTTTACTCTTGATGGCGAGGGTCGTAAAATGTCTAAATCTTTAGGTAACGTCATTGATCCAGCTGATGTTTGTAAAACAAGTGGTGCGGATGTTTTAAGATTATGGGTTGCTTCAGTTGATTATCAATCTGATATGCCAATCAGTAAAGATTTATTAAAACAAATTGGGGAAACTTATCGTAAAATTCGTAATACTTTCAAATTTATGTTGGCTAATACTTCTGATTTTAATCCAAAGGATGCTCTTCCATATGAAGAATTAGAAACAATTGATAAATATATGTATATCAAGTTTATCAATTATTTAAGTGAAGTTTATAAAGCTTATGACACTTTCCGTTTCGGAGATGTCTATCGTTTAACAAACACTTATGTTAATACAACTTTAAGTTCATTCTACCTAGACTTTAGTAAAGATATTTTATATATTTTAGATCCAAGTGATAAAAAACGTTTAAGCTTACAAACAGTTCTTTACTATATCCTATTAAATTTATTAAAGGTTTTAACCCCAATTATTCCACACACTACCTCAGAAGCTTATAAGACTATGCCTTATCGTAAAGAAGAGGATGTTTATCTTTTAAATTATGACAAATTACCTGAAAAACTAGATCGTGATTTAGAAGAACGTTTTGATAAATTTATGCTCTTAAGAGTAGATATTTTAAAGGCCTTAGAAGAAGCTAGAGCTAACAAGGTTATTGGCAAGAGCTTTAATGCTAAATTAACTATCCATGCACCAAAAGAAACTATTGAATTGTTAGAATCCCTTCAGGCTGATTTAGCACAAATTTTGATAGTTTCTCAACTAGAAATTATTGAAGATTCTAAATTTTATGTGGAGGTAACAGAGGCTAAGGGTCACGTTTGTAGTCGTTGTTGGATGATAGTTGAAGAAGAATTAGAAGATGGCTTATGTCATCGTTGTCATGAGATTGTAAATGCTAAAAAAGCTTAATTTACGCCATATTATAATACTTTTTGTCACAGTGCTTATTAATGTATTTTTAGTCCTAATTGCTACAATTAGGACTAATTATACTATTACAGCTAAAGGTGGTTTAGTAGCAGCACGTGACATTTTAAGTGTAAATGATTCTAGTCAAAATAGTGGCAGTTATTCAACGGTTTATGTAATCTCATTTAATCATTCAACAATTTTCCAAAACTTTATTAGTAAATTTGTTGCCTCAGCGACAATTAGTGAAATTACTCCAAGCTATTCCTATTTTACTAGTAAAGAAAATCAATTGATGGGAGAAATAGAACATAATTCATCTATTATGCAAACCATTATTTGCGCATATGAGTTTGCCAAAGAATATAACGATGAGATATTTATTGATTATAGTTTAAGTTCACTTGTAGTAAACTATTATTATGCAGGTAGTAAATTTAGAGTTGGCGATGAAATAATTGCTATTGACGATGTGCCAGTTATGGATTGCAATTTGAACCTATCTAATGGTGTGGGGTGGCTTAAGGTTGATTTAGGAACTAAGTTAACTATTATGCGAAATAGTCAAAAATTAGATGTCATTGTTGATAGTGAACTAGATTATACTTATTGCTATCCTTACTATGATATTGATTATGAAACTATTAAACCTAAGGTTACTATAAATAGAGGATATACAAATGGACCCTCAGGTGGCTTGTTAAGAACACTAGCTTTAGTTGATGACTTGCTGCCTGTTGATCTTTCCCAAGGACTTAACATTGCTGGTACAGGAACAATCTCTATCAGTGGTAATGTTGGAGCTATTGGCGGCATTAAACAAAAACTTTATACGGCAATAGCTAAGGATGTAGATGTTTTTTTCTGCCCATCTGCTAATTATGAAGAGGCTTTAGTTACTTATGACAAATTAAAGAAGCAAACAAGTATGAAATTAATTGAAGTATCTACTCTAAAAGAGGCAATAGAGGTGTTATTAAATGAAAAAATCTAACTTAAAGGCCTTTCTTTTAGCCCTCTTTTTAACACTTATTTGTCTCATGGGACCGATAGCTTTAGTTATCAATTGTTTTATTTTTATTGATTTATTGTGGCTATGGCTAACTCTTTTAATTATAATATTAATTATTGGAATTTTAGTCTGTAAGTATTTTTACAAGTTGTTTAAAACAAACAATTTGCCTGAAAAAGGGCGTCATTAAGAGCAAAAAAAAGGTACTATACTTTGCTTAATAAAAATGATATAATAACTAAGAGGTTGATTATATGCTTTTTCGGTACTATTTTTTTAAAGAAGGGTCGCGGCGCTATGATGTGGCGGATTTAATCAGCTATTTCAATGCCAACCCATATATTGATATTTTAAATAAAAATGAAACAGAGAAGGTTGCGCATTATTTTAATCCAACTTTGGATTTTGCTTGTGATTTTGTAATTGCATCAAAATCAAGCGTTCCTAACATTGAAAGACTTGATCCACGTTATGTAGAAGTTAATTTGCGCGTAGAGTTTTCCGTTCTTTTGCCAACTTATGATGTTGATTTAGTTTTAAATTTGTGTGAAGATATTTGCAAAATGTTTAATTTTTGTGTCTATAATGAAGTTTTTGAAGATGTTTCACCATTTAAACGAAGTTTAATGCTTAAGGCATATGATATCGTAAAATTAGCCTATAAAAATAAGTACCCTGTCGAGATTGCTAGTTATTATCGTTTGGATAGAGAAAATCTCAATAAAGTATATGATTATCTTCAACAATCAAGTATAATTTCTGATTTACTCAAAGTAGATAATGTAGTTGTTCCTAAAATTACTTTTTATGCGGTAGAAGGAAAACGTAAGGTCTACACTGCTATTGAGGTAAATCCAATTGAACCATTTGTTTTTCCCCTTTTTGTTGACATGGTAAAGATTGTCGGCGAGGGTGAGGAAATCTTTATTTCAAGTGAGGAATTATATCAGCAGACTAAAAAAAATTTTCACCCAATTGAATCTAGTATCAGTAATTTATACTATACGACGCAACGAGAAATGAAAAAAGTTAACAAAGTTCTTAACAAAGGTAATTTTTCACCTTTAATTTTAGAACTTAAAAAAATAGATTTTAGCAAAGTCTTAGATATTTAAGGAGGATTTATGGATAAAGCTAAATATATTGATCATACCCTATTAAAGGCAATGGCCTCTAAAAAAGAAATTGATAAACTTTTAGAAGAAGCTAAAAATTATCATTTTAAATCAGTTTGTATTAATCCGTATTATGTTAGTCACGCTAAGGAAGTATTACGTGACACAGATGTTTTAGTATGTACAGTTATTGGTTTTCCTTTAGGACAAAATACCACATCAGCTAAGGTTTATGAAGCCAGTGATGCTATTATGGCGGGAGCAGATGAAGTAGATATGGTAATTAATGTCGCTGCTCTTCAAGATGGTTTAAATGATTATGTTCGCGATGAAATTGCAGCTGTTAAGGAAGCATGTGGGCCAAGAACGTTAAAGGTAATTTTAGAAACTTGCTATTTAACTGACGAAGAAATTACTAGAGCTTCAAAACTTGCTAAAGAAGCAGGTGCTGATTTCGTTAAGACTTCAACTGGTTTTGGTACAGCAGGTGCTACTGAGCATGCAGTTAGCTTAATGCGTGATGCAGTTGGACCTGATATGGGTGTTAAAGCTTCTGGTGGTGTTAGAACGATGGCTGAAATGGAAGCTATGATTAAGGCTGGAGCAACAAGAATTGGTGCTTCAGCTGGAGTTAATATAATGGAGGAATATAAACATGAGTAATATCCCAACCCCACATATTGCCTGTGATGATGTTAATAAAATTGCTAAGGTTGTTTTAATGCCTGGTGATCCACTTAGAGCCAAATTTATTGCTGAAAATTTCTTAACAGATGTTACGCAATTTACAAGTACAAGAAACATTTATGGTTATACTGGTAAGTATAAAGGTAAATGGATTAGTGTTATGGGCTCAGGAATGGGTCAACCATCTATTGGTATTTATTCTTATGAATTATTTAAATTCTATGATGTAGATACCATTGTTAGAATTGGTTCTGCAGGGGCTTATGTAGGACGTTTAAATGTCTATGATACAGTTTTAGTAACAGAAGCTTATAGTGAGTCAACCTTTGCTAAAGTTGCCTGGGGCATTAGAAGCAAAAAGTTAAAAAGCAGTAAGTCTATTAATAATAAATTAATTAAAGCTGCAGAAGCGTTAAATATTGAACTTAAACCAGCAGTTTGTCATTCATCAGATGTATTTTATGGTAATAATAGCTATGAAGAAGTTAGAGACAAATATGGTTGTGAGTGTGTAGAAATGGAAAGCTATGCTCTCTTTGCTAATGCTAAAGCTTTAGGTAAGAAAGCCAGCTGTTTATTAACCATTTCCGATTCATTTGTTACACATGAAGTAACAAGTGCTAGCGAGAGACAAAACTCATTTACTAATATGATGAAAATTGCTTTAGAGCTAGCTACAACAAAGAAAAGATAATTAATCTATAAAAAGAAGAGTTCAAGATGATATGATATCTTCAAAGTAGACAAATAAAATAATTAAAGAATGAATACCTCTAATTATTAGTCTACTTTGGAGGTATTTTTTTATGTTCAAATATTGATAAGTAAGCAAAATTTAATGGTAAGATTAAATAATAGGTATTAATTTTATAAAATTGATTACTAAAATGATGATTGAATAATTTTGCCAATAGATTAAAATTGAAAAAAAGTAAAAAAAGTGTAAATAAGGCGATTTTTTAAGCTTTTTTCATAAGGTGTCAAAATATTAAAAAAACTTTTTTATCAGCTATTAGAAAAAACGGCTATTTTTTCCTAATGTAAAAATAAATAGTAAAAAAAGCTCCTAAAAGCAATTTGGTAAAAAATGATAAATTTGCTATATTTATGCCGAAAGGAGGAAAAATTAGTATTAATGTATAATTATTTTATGCTAGTTGGTCGAATAGCTAGAGATGTTGAAATAAAAACATTAGAAGATGGAAGAAATGTTCTTAATCTATTAATCGTTGTTCAGAGGCCTTTTCGTAATGCTGAGGGAGAATATGAAAATGACCTATTAAGAGTGACATTATGGGAAAGCACAGCGGAAATTGTTTCGGATAATGTTAGAAAAGGAGCAATGATTGGGGTTAAAGGTCGAATTGTTTCTAATCGTAAAACCAAGGACGATGGAACTAATGTTTATCAAACTGAGTTAGTCGGCGAACGCATCGTTTTTTTCTCAAATATTGATACTAAGGTTGAGGGCTAAATGCCTTCTTTCTTTTTTAAATAGCTAAGTAAGAATTTGGCAACGCCATCACTATTATTACCAGGACAAGTTAAAAAGGGATAGTCATTAAGGGCATTATTGCTATTAGCCATTTTGACAGCAACGTCAGCTTTTAATAACATAGGAATATCACCTAAATCATCACCAAAAGCAATAATTGGCTCAGTGGTTTTGGTTATAGCTTTAAAACTATCTAAGCCTTGACCTTTATTTGTTTTACTAATTTTATGAATATTTGAGTTGACGTAGGTTGTAAAATCAAAATTAAATTTTTTAGCTAAATATGTACCACTATTAGTGTCATTATCGTGATAAACTATTTTATAGGCAGGATATTTATAATTATCTAAATTAGCATATTTAACATAACTATGAGTAGAAATAAAAGTTAGATTATCACTTAAAAAACCATTACCTGATTCAATTAAGATATTAAAGATTTGCTTTGATTTTAAATATTTTACTATGTAATTTACCTCAGAAATTGCGATGGGATTTTCATATATTAAATGATTATTGCTATCATATATTGTGCTTCCAGCGTTTAAAATTTGCCAATCAGGTTTTAATAAATCAGCTATTTTTTGACTAGCTGTTAAAGAACGAGCACTATTAAAAACTAATTTATGTTGAGGTCTTAGCTGCTCAAGTATCATTTTAGTATAGTTTCCCACTTCACCTTGACTATTTAAAAGTGTGTCATCTAAATCTACCATAATAATCATATTATCACCAACTATATTATAACATGTTTTTTAATATAAACACTTGTATTATTGTGAATTAAAATGTATAATTATGCTAAGGAGGCATAATATGTTAGAATTTTTTGATTTAGATAACAATAACGGATATGTTAGTTTCTATACTAATTATCTATTACTAAATAAGAATTTGGTTAATTGCTTTGCCGATGCCTATCGTGTACGTTTGGCTTGTGACAAAGAAGCTAAGAAAATATATTTATTTAAATTATCAAAAGATGAAGCTTTATCAGAAATTTATAGTGAAAGTTCTCTATTAAAATTGGCAATTACAAAAAGTTATGGTAGAATATCACAAAGAAGTGTCATTGAATTTGTGGAAAATGCTTTTTCTTTAACCATACCTAAGAATAGTTTTCTAAAATTTAATGCCAAGTATCTTCCTGACGAAAAAGCAATTGTCATTAATATGAAGGAGGAAATTAAATGATTGAACAATATATGTTATGGGTTTGGTTAGGAGTATTTATTATTGCCTTGGTTGTTGAAGCAGTAACGCAAGATTTAGTTTCTATTTGGTTTAGCGCGGGAGCGTTTGTTAGTTTAATTCTTTCAATTATTGATGGTATACCATATTGGGTAGAAATTATTGTTTTTGTGGTAGTTTCTTGCCTAACCTTATTGCTAACACGACCTGTTGTCAAAAAAATGCTTAAAAATCAAATTCGTCAGACTAATGCGGATGAGTTTATTGGTCAAAAGGTTGTTGCCTTAAAGCCTATTAGTAAAGATGCAGCAGGCGAAGTTAAGATTAATGATGTTATCTATCAAGCGATTATTGCTGATGAAAATTCAATAAATGCCTTTGAGGAATGCCAAATTGTGGCTATTAAAGGAAATAAACTTGTTGTAAAGCAAATACGAAAGGAGATTTAAGTTTATGTTTTTAGTTAATGCCGGCGCTATTGCTGGGGTAATTGTGGTATGTGTAGTAATTTTAGCTGTAATTATTTATTTAATTACAAGAATTAGAATTGTTGAACAAACAAGTAAGTATATTGTGGAAAGATTAGGGGCTTATCATACTACTTGGAATGTTGGTATTCATTTTTTAATGCCTTTTGTCGATCGAGTTGCAAGTGTTGTTTCGATGAAGGAACAAGTTAAGGATTTTGATCCTCAACCTGTTATTACTAAAGATAACGTAACAATGCAAATTGATACAGTAGTTTTCTATACGGTTTTAGATCCTAAGTTATATACTTATGGGGTAGAAAACCCAATTTTCGCTATTGAAAAATTATCAGCTACTACCTTACGTAATATAATTGGTGAATTAGAATTAGATGCCACTTTAACTAGTAGAGATATAATCAATTCTAAAATGCGTTCTATTCTTGATGAAGCTACCGACCCATGGGGTATTAAAGTTAACCGGGTTGAGGTAAAAAATATTTTACCACCACAGGATATTAGAGATTCTATGGAAAGACAAATGCGGGCTGAAAGAGAAAGAAGAGAAAAAATCTTACTTGCTGAAGGTGATAAGCGGTCTAAAATTTTACAAGCTGAAGGTGACAAAGAATCACAAATTTTACGTGCTGAAGCCGAAAAGCTAGCTATGATTAAAAAGGCTGAGGGTGAAGCTGAGTCCATTTTAAAGGTAAAGCAAGCTGAAGCAGAAGGTATCAAGGTCTTAAGAGAGGCTGAGGCTAAAGGTCTAGAATTATTAAAGAATGCCAGTGCTTCTAAAGAAGTTTTAACCATGTTAAGTTATGAAGCTATGCAAAAGATTGCAGATGGTAAGGCAACTAAATTAATTATTCCATCAAATATGCAAGATTTAGTTGGCAATATAAGCACAATTGCTGAAGTAATGAAGGAAGAAAAACCCAAAGACTAATTAATAAATTTAAGCGTCTTTAACGAGGCGCTTTTTTTATAGGAAAAAGTAAAATAAATCTTGCAAAATTGGGCTTATAGTTTATAATATTAGGCGAGATGGAGTTGAAAAAATGTTTGATAGTTTTGAATCATTAGTAAGAATTAGAAGAAGTGTATTTAGAGAGGTTGCCAAATTAGCTTATGATGGCGATTACGAGCGAATTGAAGAAATTCCTTATCAATTGTTAAATTCCGAAGCAAAAAAGAATGGCCAAGCTAAATATAGAGAATCTATTTTCCTAGAAAGAGCAATCGTTGCTGAAAGATTACGTTTAGCCATTGGCTTACCTGTTAGAAGTGCCGATGAACACTCTGCCATTTCTAAGGGAATAGAAGAAGCTATTACTACCAAAAGATTTTATGAACCACCCCTTGTTAATATTATCGATTTTGCTTGTAATGCTTGTCCAACTGACTCATATTACGTATCTGATGTTTGTGTTGGCTGTTTAGCTAACCCTTGTCGTAATGTTTGCCCAAAAAATGCAATTTCTATTGTGAATGGTCGTTCACATATTAATCAAGATTTATGTATTAAATGTGGTCGTTGTAAGGATGTATGTCCATATGGAGCAATCATTCATAGAGAAAGACCTTGTCAAAAGGCTTGTGGCATGGATGCTATTGAGTCTGATGAATATGGTAAGGCCAAAATTAATTATGATAAATGTGTTTCTTGTGGTATGTGTTTAGTTAATTGTCCATTTGGAGCAATTGCTGATAAGTCACAAATTTTCCAAGTTATTCAAACCATTAAATCTGAGACACCTGTTTATGCAGTTATGGCACCTTCCTTTGTTGGTCAGTTTGGCCCAAAAGTTAATTTGAAAACAATTGATGATGCGATGTCAAAGTTAGGTTTTGCGGGAGTTTATGAGGTATCAATTGGTGCTGACTTATGTACTATTGAAGAGGCTAAGGATTTCTTAGAAGAAGTACCAAACAAGTTGAAATTTATGGGTACATCTTGTTGTCCAAGTTGGTCAGTAATGGCTAAGACTTTATTCCCAGAATTTAAGGAAAATATTTCTATGGCCCTAACGCCAATGGTTTTAACGGCTCGCCTAGTTAAGAAGATGCATCCAGATTGCAAGATTGTTTTTGTTGGACCATGTTCAGCTAAAAAGCTTGAAGCTAGTAGAAAATCAATTCGTTCAGATGTTGATTTTGTTTTAACTTTTGAAGAGTTAATGGGCATGTTTGTAGCAAAAGAAGTTGACTTTAATACGCTAGTTGCTAAACCACT
>CALUXJ010000008.1 GCA_944324725.1 uncultured Acholeplasmatales bacterium | reverse complement strand
TTTTAAAAAAAATAAAAGCGACTATTTTTTCAGCCTAAATGACTGTCTAAATAATCGCTTTGTCAACAATCTGAAACGGCTAAAATTAGCCGTTTTTTATTTAATTATTTAAATGATAATTTCCTTATTCATAATAAAAGCGCTTTTGCTTTAAATTATTCTATAATACAATTATAAAAAAAACATTAATTATAAAAAAACTTTTAATTTACTTTAACTTCCTTTTCTTTACAAGCGCTTACATTAATGCTAAAATAGTACTATATCTTAGGAAGGAAATGAAAAGGATGAAAAAAATATTATTAAGTTTTTTGAGTCTTTTATGTATTGGTAGCTTAGCTGCTTGTAAGGATAATTCTAATCCAGATGACAATAATACCAATAATGAAGGCCCAAACAAAACCATTGAGAGTATTGTACTCGATGATTCAGCCGTAAGTAAAAGCTTCTATCTAGGGGATGAGTTCAATTCTAATGGTTTGAAGGTATTAATTAATTACAGTGATGATTCAACTCTTGATGTAACAGGAGATTGTCAAGTTGATTCATCAAATTTCGACTCTAATTTTGTTGGCGATTATGTGATTAATGTTTATTATTCAACAGACACTATTTTTAAGCAAATGGAATATAGTGTAGAGGTCAAAGAGATAATTCCAGAGTTAACAACTAAATATGTTGTTGGTCTAGAATTAACTGAACCAACTAAGACTGAATACTTAGCTACTGAGGAGCTAGATTTAACTGGTCTAGCAGCTAAAGCTATTTATAGTGATGGTTCAACTAAAGATTTGACTAGTCAAGATTATCAAGTTGATACAAGTAAAATCGATATGAACATTCCAAATGATTATTATGAAGTTGTTGTTTCTTATAGTGAAACGTATCAACTTAATGGTCATTCGCAAACATTAACAGTTAAAAATGGGGTTTATGTAAGTGTTAGCGATGTATTAGAAAGCATTAGTGTTAATACAAATAATTTGAATATAGTTGAACAATATAAGGATATCGATATTTCTGGCTGGACAATTACAGCTACTTACGTCAGTGAACTTTCTCGTCCAGTTGACAATAGTTTAGTTACGATTACCTATGACAAAAATACAGTAGGTGAGCAGACAGCTGTTGTAACTTATGTAGAAAATAATGTTACGGCTACAGCTGATGTTACAATTGTAGTAGAAAAGAGTGATGAAGAGGCTTTAGAAGAGGTATTCTTTACAGCTGATAGTTTAACAACTGGCTCAAATGAAGCAAACTTCGTTTGGATGGATTCAACTGGTGCTTATAAGATTGATGTTTTAGCTGCTTCTGGTAAGGGTGTTACTATCGATGGAAGCAATAAAACTGCCGATGATGGCACAAGCTTTACTCAAAGATTAAAACTTGGTGGTTCAGGTTCTGCAACGGCTAGATCTTTAGTATTAGATTTATCTATGTATGCCGATAAACAAGTTCAAATCACAGTTTATTGCATGTCTAGTAGTAGTGGTTCTGATCGGGTTTTAGATATTTATCAAGATGCATTTAAAAATGGTACAGCTCTTGGTAGCTTTACAGCTTTAGGGGCAAGTTTAAGCATGACAACGATTACGGTAGATGGTGGTAATGTTTATGCTTTAGGCAGTCCATCTAGCGGTGTTAACGTTTATGGAATCAGAATTTCCGTTGTAGCTTAGGAGGAAATCACAAATGAAGATTAAAAAAATATTAGCTTGTTGCGTAGGATTACTAGCTACTGTTGGGGTAGTAGCTTGTAGTGATACTACCACTAATGTCGATAATAACGGTGGTGGTAATTCTGGCGGTGGTAGTGAACAAGTTAAACTTACAGAAGAAAAAGTTGAAGGTAAAACTTATTATGTTAGTCCAACTGGAGTTGCTAGCAATGATGGTTTAAGTAAAAATAACCCAACTACTTTTGATAGTATGGTTAGCAAAGTAAGAAAAGGCGATACTATCATTATGCTAGATGGTACCTATACTTTTAGACAACCAATTCAATTTAATGACCTTACTTATCCAGAAACTAGTGGTACAGCTGTTAACCCTATTACTATCAAAGCTGAAAATAGTGGCAATGTTTTCTTAGATTTTAGTGCTATGGAATTCTTGTCAACTAATAGAGGTTTAACTATCAATACAGACTATTATTACATTGAAGGTATTGAAATTTATGGTGCCGGTGATAATGGTATGTATATTGGTGGTAGTTATAATACAGTTGAAAACTGTGTCTTCCACGACAATAGAGACACTGGCTTACAGCTTGGTCGTTCTGATGCTGGTCAAACTTATTTAGATAGTTGGCCATGTAATAACCTAATTAAAAATTGTACATCATATAATAATTATGATGACAAAACTGGTGGTGAAAACGCCGATGGTTTCGCCGCTAAATTAACAGTTGGTTATGGTAATGTTTTTGATGGTTGTATTGCTTATCGTAATTCAGATGATGGTTGGGATTTATTTGCTAAACAAGATTCTGGTAATATTGGTAAAGTAATTTTATATAACTGTGTTTCTTTTGAAAATGGTTATTTAATGGACCCAGAAGTTGTCACAGACGCTAGTGGTAATCCAGTTCAAAAGGTAGATGAAAATAATCAACCAGTTGTTGATGAAGATGGTAATCCAGTTTATGAACAAACGTATCGTACAACTTTAGGTGATGGTATTGGCTTTAAGTTAGGCGGTTCTACAATGAAGGGTGATGTTCTTCTTTATAACTGCTTATCTTTCAACAATAGATTGCATGGTGTTGGCGATAACTCTAACCCAGGTGTAATTTCTGTAATTAATACAACAACTTATAATAATAGTGCTTTAATTAATGAAGAGACAGGTGCAGTTGATCCAACAATTTCAGCTAGTGCATCTGATGATGTTTCTGGTAACTTTGATTTAGCAAGAAGTGAGGCAAGTTATAATACTTATAGTGGCTTATTATCAGTAGCTACTAATAATTCTCTTCAAGCAGATGCTTATCGTGGAGCGGCTGATTATTCATTGTTCTATCAAGGTAATAACAATGGTACTAGATCTTACAATGTAATTGAAACGCCAATTGATGCTTCAAGCTATGTTGCTAGTAAATCTGGCAACTCTTATGAAGGTGCAGTTGATGATTCTATCTTCAAGAGTGTTGTTGCTCCAACTGGTCTAAATGACCCAGATATTCATAGTGAATATCGTAATGCAGATGGCTCAATTAATATGGGTGATTTCTTAGCTTTAACTGATGAAACATTAAGTAAATTAAATAATGGTCAAGCTATTGGCGCAACCTTAAATAAAGGTAGCTGGGATGAATACGAACACTACGATTTAAAGGCTGGAATAGGCGATAATATGGTTGTTGATGAAGCTAGAGTTTATGGTGCAGCTAATGCCTTAACTTTAACTTGTGATATTAATAATGTATACCAAGATTTCTTATTACCACTTGGTTTAAATGGTGTTTCTGTAAGCTGGGTTTCTTCAGATTATAAACATGCTTTAGTAGGTGATGATGTAACTACTTCTAACTCAAATACGGAAGAAATTACGATTTCTATTACCCGTGATAAGGAAAAAGATGTCAATGTAACATTAACGGCTATCTTAACTTATAAGGATTATTCTTTAAAGAAAGATTTTAGTATCTTAATTAAAAAGGATGAACCAGAAGTTGGCAACGCCTATTTAGAAACTGCTGAAGATTATATTATTTTAAATCAATATGAAAGATTCTCTGACCCAAAAGTTTATGTAACTAATCAGGCTTCCTATAGTGGTCAATTATTATTAGAAGGTATTGATTACCATATTGAAAAAAATATCAGTTATACTTTAGATAAGAATTCAGCTGCTACACCAGTTTCTGATGTTTATACTTCTAGAACAGGTATTTATAATATTGAGTATAAAGCTGTTTCTAATAGTAATGCAGAGATTTCAACTAGTGTTAACTATACAGTTTATGTTATAAATCCAAATGCGCAAGTTAATTTCTATGGTTCACCAAAAGTAACGGTTAATCGTGATGGTTTCTATGTTGATGCAACATTATCTAATGTAAAGGCTACTGTTTATGTATATGCTTCAGCTAACGCTCAAGCAACTGCTGATGAAGTTATAAATAATGGTGAAGCTGTAACTATTGCTGCCGATTTAGTTTCTCATCAATTTAGTAATGCTAATACTGATAAATACTATATTCATATGGTAATTGTTAATAGTGGTACTGCTAATCCAAGTCAAGTTACGACTGTTACTATTAATAAACAAAATATAAGCTCTGTAGCTGACTTCCAAAGTTTAGTTTCTACAACTACAAGTTCTACAACAATTTATTCTTTAACTACAGATTTAGATTTCACAGGTGTTACTTTCACAGCTGGTACAGGTGACTTTATGGGCTTGTTCAATGGTAATGGACATACAATTTCTAATTTAAGTGTTAATGGCATTTCTGTCTTTGGAACTCTAGATGGTGGAACTATCATGAATGTTAAATTTAACGAAGTAGACATTATTGCTACCGCAACTTCTCAAAAGGTTGGTTTAATTTCTGAAATGCGTGGTGGCTATGTGGATCACATTGAAATCACTAATATTAACGTTTATGGTCAAAAGAGAATTGGTGCTATTGTTGGTCAAATTCATAATGGTTATAGCTATTTCACAAAAATATCTGTTTTAAATGATGAAAACCATGTTATTGATTGTCCTCCATATTCTGGTGGTAGTGGTCAAGATGTTGGTGGTATCATCGGTTTTGTTCAAAATGATGGTAGTGATACAAGTGATGTATCTGTATCATTAAGCAATATTTATGTTAATACTAATATGTCTACAAATAATGCTAGATATATTGGTGGTATGATTGGTAGAGTTGATGATAGAGTTGCTAATGTTTACATTAATGCTGATCATTGTATCTATTCAGGTACTATTCATACAGATAATTACGCTGGTGGTTTATTAAGTTTCACAACAGGTGCTGGTCAAATCACAATTGATTCTTGTGCTTCTAATATAACAGTTTATAAAAATGATAAATTATTAATGACTTGTGAAAAGAATATTAGTTCTATCGTTGGTAGATTTGCTATTAATTCTGGTACTGGCTTCACAAAGGTAACTAACAGCTATGGTACAATTGGTTGCTATAACTATAATGAAGGTGATGGCTATATGGTACAAACTATCGGTTCAATTGCTGTTACAAACTATGAAACAATGCTTGACTTCATGCCAAATGCACTAGGATTAGATGTTACTAACGTTTGGGAAATTGTTGAAACAACAAATGGTAATGGTATTTTGAAACTAAGATAGTAAAAAAATTATTTCCATATAAGGTATTAGTGCGAATAAAGTTTTTCTCTTTATTCTTCAAGCTAATACCTTTTTCTTTTGTTATTTCAGTAAATATATAAAAAAATATATTTTACATATTTAATTTGTTTTTTACCTCATGTTAAAAAATATAATTTTATAATAGCAAAAATTATAAAAAACAATAAAAGTTTTAACTAAAAGAAAAAACATTGTTTTACCTTTTTCCAAATTTTACCAAAAGAAAAACGCATAAATATTTTAGGTATAAAAAATAATTAAATTTTAAATTTTTATTACAAAAAAGTAAAAGCCTTTTCAGTTTTTTGATATAGGGTCGAAAAAATTATCAAAAGCAAAAAAAGACTTGATTACAACATTCTTTTAATTTGAATTACACAATAAAAATGTTAAAAAACTTGTGTAAACGATTACATTTTTTATTGACATAAATGCGATAAAAGTCTATAATTTACATAGACTTAGTAAGCGTATTCGTTATGCGTTTGTAGGGGGGAAGAAACTTACTAGTATTGTAAACAGGATACAAGGTGGTGAATAAATGAGCTTAAGAAAATATCAATTAATTGATATGCTGATGCTTTTATTATTTGGTATTCTGGTTGAAGGTGTATTTTTGTACTTAGAAGCATTCTTCATTGGTGCATATATGCCAAACTTTGTTATCAGTTTCTTGGTAATTGCTGTTCTTCTTATTAGGTGGGGATCAGTAGGAGGAGTCGCAATTCCCATGTTTGCTTTAGTTGATTGGCTTGTTTGTAGATATTTATTACCAGGCAAGCTTGGTGACTCAGCAGAATTAATGGCCGCTTATAATTGGCGGGTTCTCGTTGAACATTTAGTGAGTTATTCTTTTTGTTTTATAACATTGGCGTTCTATAACAAAAAGAACTTCAAAATTATGCAAGAGAGTAAGGCTGCAGATTTTGGATTTATTACTTTACTATATTGTGGGGTGGCCTTAATAGAAGGAATAATGGTAACAATTTTAGAAAAAGGGGATTTATTTACTAATGTCGGGTACTCTTTTTTGTGGAGCATTTTTGGCTACATAGTTTCTGCTGTTTTCTATTTTATATTGATTCAGCAAAATGTAATCGTAAATGTTAAACAACAACTGCTTACTCGTCGTAAAGAATTTGAAGAAGAAAAACAGTACTATCAAGATAGACAGCATACCCCGAGTCAAAAAAAATCTAATGAAAAGGAAGGTGTATGAAAAGGATGGTCGATGTAATTAAATCGGATGCCATTTCTGACCAAGACGAACAATCAAGAGAAGATATCATCGAAGAACTTGAACGAACTAAATGGAAACGTGTTGGCCAGACATTGCTCAAAGATTGGCGTCTATATGCTTTACTAATTCCATTACTAGTGTTCCTAGTTTTATTAAAATATAGACCAATCTATGGTGTATTACAAGCATTCAAGCAAGCTGATGATATTTCACTATCTGTAATGGAGCAAAATTGGTATGGTCTACGTTATGCAAAGTTATTGCTAACAGGTAACTACGCCGATCAATTTTTCCAAGCATTTAGAAACACATTTGTTAATAGTGCTTATGGTTTATGCTTTGGTTTCCCTTTACCAATCTTCTTAGCTTTACTATTTAGTGAAATTAAGAACAAAAAATACAGAAGTGTATTACAAGTATGCTCATACTTACCAAAATTTATTTCAACCGTTGTTATTACAACAATTATTTTTAGATGGAGTTATGCTGGTAACGCTCAGTTAAATTCATCTCCAGGTCTTTTAGCCCAACTATTTATGAACATAGGTTGGTATAAAGGCGGGGTTAACTTGATCAATACGGCTAAGTTCTTTAGACCTATTTATCAAGTATCAGACATTTGGGAAAGTGCTGGTTATGGTTCAATTGTTTATTTCGCAGCAATTATAGCTATTTCCCCAGCCAATTATGAAGCTGCCAAAATTGATGGTGCTTCAAAACTGCAAGAAATTAAATATGTAACTTTGCCAGGTATGGCACCAACATTATCAATAATGTTGATTACAAGAATTGGTTCCATTTTGAATATCGGTTATGAAAAGATTATTCTATTATGGAATGGTGATGGTACTAATAATACAAGAGATACAGCCGATGTTATTTCTACATTCGTTTATCGTTTTAGAAATAGTACTGCTGGTGGTATGAGGAGTGCAGCTGTTGCTGCTGACTTATTCAACTCCTTCATTGCCATGTTCCTTGTTTTAGGTGCTAATGCAATAAGTCGACGTGTATCTGAGACTTCTTTATTCTAGGAGATAAGATATGAAGAGATTAACAAGAAGTGAAAAAATATTTAAGATTTTCTCATATGTTTTACTAACAATTTTTGCTATCATTTGTATCTATCCTCTAATATTCGTATTATCAGGAGCTATATCTTCTAAGGATGCAGTTGAGTCCGGTCGTGTTGTTTTATGGCCAGTTGGTTTTCAACTAGATGCATTGATGGGTGTTATTGGTTATAGACAATATTGGTTAGGTTATTGTAACACTATATTCTATACAGTATATGGTACGATTTGTTCTATGCTAGTAGCAATTACTGGAGCTTATGCCCTTTCTAAACCACGTTTAATGTTTGGTAAAGGCTTTAACTTCATGTTGGTATTTACATTATGGTTTAATGCAGGTATGATTCCTACATTACAAAACTTTACTGATTTAGGTATCGTTAATAGTCGTTTTGGTTATATTTTAGGTTTAGGTTTCAACGCCTTCAACATTGTTTTACTAAGAAACTATTTTGCTGGTGTTCCAACTGAAATTGAAGAAGCAGCAACAATTGATGGTGCTACCGAATTCCAAATTTTAACTAAGATTTATATACCTATGTCAAAAGCAAGTATAGCAACTGTAACAATGTTCTACGCTTTGTCACGTTGGAATGGTTATATTTGGGCAAGTATGTTATTTACTAATGAAAACTATCAACCTTTAACAGTTATTATTAGAAACTACTTGGCTACAACTGAAAATTCTGAACAGGCTCCACCTATTCCAGAAAGTCCGCTATACTCAAATCAATCTGTGCAATATGCGATGCTATTATGTTCTATTATTCCTATCATAGTAGTTTACCCGCAATTACAAAAATATTTTGCTGCCGGTGTTAATGTAGGTGGCGTAAAGGAATAAACATTTAGGAGGAAAAAGAAAGAATGAAGAAAAAATTATTGGCTGTCTCATTAGCGGCAGTCGCTGCATTATCTTTAGCATCATGTGGTGGTGATGAAGGCGGTTCATCTGTTCAACCTGATGATTTAAGTAAAAAAGTTGATTTAAATTTTGACGTTCAATATGCTGGTTCATCAACTATTTCTAATGCTAAGGAAACTTACACTGATATTGATGGTAAGGCCATTAACCAAGGTGATTTATTACCTATGTGGCAATACATTGAGGAAAAGTTCAATGTAAATATTACTGATGGTTCATATGCTCAATCAAAGGATGATACTGAGTATCAAATGGCTATTGGTACTAATGGTGGTAAGTCAGCTGATGGTAAACAAATCAATGTATTCTCTAATACAATGACTAACATTGTTACTATGGCTAAGGCTGGTTCATTAGTAGCTTTAGATGATTATATTGATGCAGGCATGATGCCTAACTTCAAGAAATATCTTGAAGAAAATCCAACTGTTAAAGCTCAATTAACAGTATCATATAATGGTGAAAATCATATTTATGCTACTCCTTACTTTGATGGTGCAGATTCTATTGAAAAGATGTTCCAATTCAATGTACCTTGGATTGAATTATTACTGGATGATTCAACTACTTGGTCAGAATATGCTAATGCTTCTGTAAAGGCAAGACCTGATGAATACAATGGTGCAGGTTCAGACGCTCATAGTGGTGATTGGTCATATCAACCATTCTATGGTGCAATTGATACTACAGTTAAGACAGTTAATGCTGCTGGTACTGGTACCCAAGACGTTCATGTTGTAATTTCTGCTGAAGACAATATTATTGCTCAAATGAATGCTCAACCTAATTTAACTGGTGCTCAATATGTTGAAATGTTTAGAAAATATATCGATGATGTATATGGTGATTATATTGGTGCAGGCAAGCTATGGTCAAAACGTTCTGAAATCTTCACTGGTGCATCTGCTTTATACAACGCTGATGAATTAGTAGCATTAATGCGTATTGTTTCTTTAAATACTCAACCTTTAACAGGTCAAAATACGCAAAAGATAGTTGTTATGGCTCCTCGTGGTACTGCTAACAACAGATACGTTAATATGTTAGATATCGCATCTATGTGGGGTGTTCGTGGTTTAACTTCAGTTGCTGAAACTGCAAACTTATGGTTTGATAATGAAGGTAAATTACATACAGCTATGTCTGATGAAGATTCATACACTGCATTAGACAACTTAAATGCTTTATATAACGAAGGTTTATTATTACAAAATTATAAAGAAGGTATCAACGGTTCAACTGGTGGTAACGTTTATCGTGATAACTTATTAAAGAAAGGTTACCAATTTATGGCTTATGACTATTCAGCTTCATTATCAGAAGTTGATGATTCATATCAATTCAAACCAATGACTGATTCTACATTAGATAGATTCAATCCAGTATTACCTCCAGTAGCACAATGGCATGCTAATGGTTCTTCTGATAATTCATTTACACGTTTCTCAGAAGATAGCCGTGCTTTAAAGAATGGTGGTTGGTGTATTCTATCTGCATCTTCAGCTGATCAAATCGCTCGTGCAGTTACATTATTTGATTATTTCTTCTGTGATGAAGGTGCTGATTTACAAGACTTCGGTTTAAATAATGCAAATTATCGTAAAGCTGTTACTACTTATGATTCAGAAGGTAATAGACAAGAAGGCGCTGGTACAGCTAAGATGTCTGATGGTACAGTTTATGTAGTAATTGGTGATAAGGCTAAAGCTGCTATTGGTACTTATGGTTCTTGGACTAACTTCTATCGTCAAAGAGTTGGTGCTACATTCCCAATTGGTCATATTCGTCAAGATGCTCTAGATTATCAAGTTGCTGCTCCATCCGCTCAAACAGGTTTATCAAATATTAATTTGGCAATTTCTTTAGGTGCTTTGACTATTTGTACAGCTGCAGGACAAGACAATAACCCATTCTATAGATGTGTTCCAACAGTTATTGATATTTCTTCATCAATTAAGACACAAATTGATAATGATACAGCTACATTAAATGACTTATGGAAACAAGATGGTGGTTACCAAAACGTAATTATTTATGGTTGGGGTAGCTCAGATGGTGGTACTTCTACAAAAGATTCATATATTCAAGCTTTCAGTACAACTGATACATATCTTGCTCAATACCAAAAAGTTATTGATGCAATGTATAACAATTAATTACTATATTTGTTGGGGTTCTACCCGGACCCCAACAAATTAATTTATAATAAGGAGGTTCTATGAACAAAATAGTTGAGAAAACAAAAAAGCCCTTATTATGTGTGTTTTTAGTTTCGTATGTATTATTCATTATATTGGCTGTATGTTATTTTTCTGATAACTATTGGTTAGAAGAGGTAAATAGTGATTTATTCAAAAGAATGCAAAGTGCCAACACTATGTTATTATATTCTGGCATTGTAGGTGTATGTGCTTTTGCTGTATTTGCAATTGTTGGTTCTATTTCTCGTAAAAACTATTATCAATCAAATTTGATTTTTAATAGCTTAGGTTCTGTAGCATCAATTGTTGTTTCTGTAATAGCACTATTCCAACAAATTGCAATTTTACCAGATTTCAATAAAATTTTACCTGAGTTAATAGATTTTACTAATGTAATGCAATCTAGTTCAGCTAGTAAAATTACCCCATCTACTAATGTAATTTATTTGGCTATTATTTTAGCAATTTTTACTGCGATTGTGGCTGTTTTAGTAATTGTTATGACAGTTTTAAAATATATTGAAACAAGCAAGAAATTGAAAGCAAAAGCAAAACAGGCGGAGGTGGTTGCATAATGATTGATAATTTTAAATTAGAAAAAATGCGCTACCAAAACAACTCATTTTCATATATGTTTGGCTTTTTAGCCCTAATATTAAGTTTGTTAGCAGCATTTATTGGTTTAAATTCAATTGCACCACGTGCATTTACTATTTTTAAAGTATTGTATAATATAGCAATTTTACTTGTATCTTTCTTAGCTATGGAGAAAGCTAAAAGATATAGTAAGGCTTATTCTATAGTTTTAATAGTTTTAGGGGCTATTTGCCTACTTAGAATAATTTATGGACCTATTGTTTTAATTAAGTATGGTTCTATTCAACAGGCTATTGTCGATGGTACTTATACTGGGGACGTAACTCTTGAAATGTGTGGTAATTACTTAGATAAGATTTGTCGAGTTAATCAAACTGTTGATCCATCTGGCAATTTCGTTTATAGTTGGATTTCTGATGGTTGGTTACCTCATAGTCCCGTATTTAGAGGCATTACAATGTTAGTGCTTTTACTTGGTGCAGGTGCTTCATTCATTGCAGCTGGCGTAGTTGGCTATATTAAATCTACAAGATTAAGTAAATATTTAGATAGTTTGAAACAGGAGGGGTAATAATATATGGCAGATGTAATTTTAAAAGATGTCAATAAGGTTTACCCTAATGGGTTTCATGCCGTATATGATTTTAACATACATATTAAACATGGTGACTTTATCGTTTTAGCAGGTCCATCTGGTTGTGGTAAATCTACAACTTTAAGAATGATTGCGGGTCTAGAAGAAATTTCTTCTGGTGATTTAATCATTAATGGTAAACGTTGTAACGATTTAGCTCCAAGAGATCGTGATATTGCAATGGTTTTCCAAAACTATGCCTTATATGGTCATATGACTGTATATCATAATATGGCATTTAGTTTATTAATTAGAAAATACGATTCTGACGAAATTCATCGTCGGGTAATGGCAGCAGCTGAAATTTTAGGCTTAGTTCCATATTTAAATCGTAAACCAAAGCAATTATCTGGTGGTCAAAGACAAAGAGTTGCAGTAGGTCGTTCTATTGTTCGTAACCCTGCAGTTTTCTTATTTGATGAACCATTATCTAACCTAGATGCTAAATTAAGAGGTTCAATGCGTAAAGAATTAGCTATTTTACATAAAAAGTTAAATGCTACCTTTATTTACGTAACCCACGATCAAATTGAAGCTTTAACTCTAGCTACACGTATTGTCGTTATGAAAGATGGTTATGTTCAACAAATTGATACACCAAAGAATATGTTTGATAATCCACGTAACTTATTCGTTGCTGGTTTCATTGGTACTCCACCAATGAATTTCTACCAAGGTAAAATAGAAGCGGATGGTTATTTCCATTTTGAAAATGGTCCGAAAGTTAAAATTTTACCAGAAAAATTTGCTGAATTACAAGATTTAGGTTATGTTGGCAAAGCAGTTGTCATGGCATCACGTCCAGACTATACTTATATGGATGATGCACACTTGGCTGAGTTTAAAGATTCAGTAGTTGAATTTAAGATTGATACTAGTGAGATGTTAGGTTCATACTATTTAGTTTATGGTGATGTAGCTAATCAAACAGTTATTTCTAAGGTTTTAGCTTCTGCTAAAATTGATTTGAATAGACCATCAGCAAAATTAGCCTTTGATATGAAAAAAGTACATTTCTTTGATAAGGAAACAGAAATGCGAATTACAAAGGAGGAAATTTAATATGGATAACAAAAAACCTGTTCATACTAAAATTTGGCAATCCTTTGTTCATTGGTTAAAGTTTACTATCTTGAATTTAATTGATTCTTATAAATATAATAAGATGAAATTTGCTGCAACATTTATTTTTATTCCAGCCATCTTATTAGGTTTATTCTTAAATTCTCATGCGGTAGCAATTTTAAGAATTAATGAAGCTGCTACAGGAGTAGCAGAGTATATAGGTATTTATTTGTTTGCCTTAGTTTTATTAGGTTGTATTAATATTTTTAATGCTTTCTCCCTAAATTCAAAAAGAAATTTAGGCTCTGTAATCATTAATACTATTACAACAATTCTCTTATTACTTTTTGGCTTCCTATATATCTTTTCTTATATTGATCAAGCTGGTCAATATGAAAGCAATTCCTCAGTTATTATCTCAATAACAACTGTTGGTATTTCTATGGCATGTGCTTTAGCCGGTTGTATAATTTCATATTTCTTTATTGATAAGGAATATGTCAAGGAAGTAGATTAATTTATGAATAAAGAAGAATTTGAAAATGAAAAGGATATCGAGCCGTATAAGACCGGGAAATTTTCCAATATCCCTTCATGGGTTAAAATTCTTCTGCTAAAATATTGGGCGGCGGGAGCTGCCTTTTATTTTGCAGGTGTTGGCTCAACTTTTATTAATGTAGGAACAGCTTATGGTGGGGAAGTTTTACTAGTTTGGTTTACCCTTTTACTCGCTTTAATCGTTGATTATATTGTAAGACCTGTCGTTAGATTAATGCGTAATTCTAGAGATAATACGTACTATTTTAATATGATTAATAGTAAGGGTATTCTATCACTATTTTTAAACATCTTATATGCTGCTTGTATTACCGTTCCTATTTTCTACATTACTTCTTATTTAGTTCAATTAGATATTGAGGGAATATTTAAAATGCCTAATATTTTTGGGGTAGACTTTGCTTGGGGTCTTGATCCATTCTTTTGTGGCTTTTTATATATTTTCTTTGATTTTATCTATTTGTTTATCAAAAATGTGATTGCAAATGCTATTAAAAAGCATAAGTTTAATAAAGACAATCCTAAAACAAACAATAAAGAATTATAGGTGATATTATGGAATTTGACGTAATTTATTTAGGAACAAGATCCTGTACAATCGAAATAGATAATGATAATCCTTATTTTACAGAAAAACCTTATACAGTATATGTTAATGAGCAAATTTATGCTCCTAATGTTAAGACAAATGTTTTTTCTATCTATAACTTAGAGCCAAATAAGGAATATGAAATAGTAATTGATGATGGAACTGAACCACGCTATTTTCAACAAATTAAAACTAAAAAGGAATATGTAAGTTTAAACGTTAGAGATTTTGGGGCTAAAGGTGATGGCAAGACTTTAGATACTAATTTCTTGCAAGCTACTATTGAAGCATGTCCTAAGCATGGTCGCGTTTATATTCCTAGCGGTACCTATTTGACTGGCCCCCTATTTTTAAGAAGTGACATTACAATCGAATTAGCCCCAACTGCTATATTATTAGGAGCAACTGATCGCAATTTATATCCTGTTTTACCAGGTATGACCTATACTACAGATGAAAAAGGAGAATACAATTTAGGAACTTGGGAAGGTAATCCTATTAGTTGTTTTGCTAGCATAATTACGGGTATTAATGTAAAAAATGTTAATATTATTGGTACAGGTGTAATTGATGGTAATGCCCAAAACGCTGATTGGTGGGTTAATGTTCGAGAAAAACGCATTGCTTGGCGTCCGCGAGGGATTTTCTTAAATCACTGCGATAATATTTCTTTCCAAGGTGTTACTGTAACTAATACTCCATCTTGGAATTTACATCCGTATTTTTCCAAAAATATTCGTTTCATCGATATGAAATTAGTTAGTCCTAAAGATAGTCCTAACACGGATGGTTGTGATCCAGAATCTTGTAAAAATGTCGATATAATTGGCGTTCATTTTAGTGTTGGTGATGATTGCATAGCCATTAAAGCAGGCAAGATTTATATGGGTTCGAAATATAAAACTCCATCAGAAAACTTTAATATTCGCAATTGTTCTATGAATTTTGGTCATGGTGCTGTTGTTTTAGGCAGTGAGATGGCAGGTGGTATTAAAGATATTAAGGTTACAAAATGTATCTTTAATCAAACGGACCGAGGCTTAAGAATTAAAACAAGACGTGGTCGGGGTAAAGATGCCATTATTGATGATATTACCTTTGAAAATATAAAAATGGTTGATGTTTTAACACCTTTGGTAATTAATATGTTCTATTTTTGTGATCCTGATGGCAAAACAGAATATGTTTGGTCAAAAGAGAAATTACCTGTTGATGATAGAACCCCATATTTAGGCAAATTTACCTTTAAGCATATTAACTGTACTAATGTTAACTGTGCTGCTGGCGCTTTTTATGGTCTTCCTGAACAACCTATTGGTGAAATAAATTTCGCTGATGTTCATTTTACCTATGCCGAAAATCCTAAGGCTGGTAAACCAGCGATGATGAGTTTTGCCGAAGATATTAAAGGCAAGGGATTACTATTTAACTATGTCAATAAAGTTAATATTGATAATGTTACTTTTACTAACTTGCATGATGAACCGTATGAATTAGTAGAAGTTAAAGAATTTAACACAAAATAGAAGCTAACTAGCTTCTATTTTTTAGCCAAAAAAGAGAGCTTAGTGCTCTCTTTTATTTATAATAATAGGGCATAGAAATTTGCTAAAATAACAGTTAAAATACCACTAACCGCAATTGATAAACTACTCATTGCACCTTCAATATCGCCAAGCTCCATAGCTTTAGCAGTTCCAATAGCATGGGCACTAGTACCTAAGGCTAGGCCTTTAGCGATAGGATTAGTAATATGGAAAATCTTAAAAACAAAGGTTCCAATCATATTGCCTAAAATACCAGTAATAATAATAACAGCTACTGTAATTGTAACGTAGCCACCCATTTCATCACTAACTTGCATCCCAATAGCAGTAGTAATAGATTTAGGTAGTAAAGTTACATATTGCTCATGGGTTAAGGAGAAGGCTAAAGATAGTAAAAATACACTTGTTAAACTGGTAAGAACACCAGCAGTTATACTTGTTATTATCGCCACAAAATGCTTTTTTAGCAATTGAATTTGTTCGTATAGTGGGATAGCTAAGGCAACAGTTGCAGGGGTTAGTAGATAGCTTAAATATTTAGCACTTTCTTCATAGGTAGAATAATCAATTTTAGCAACAAATAAAATAACCATAACTAGAATAATACCTATTAATAGGGGATTAAAAATAGCTAGTTTTAATTTCTTTTTTAATAACATACCAATAAAATAGCAAATAGCACTAATAAATACTCCAAAAAATAATGAATCTTTAATAAACTCATTCATTGTCCTTTACCTCGATTTTCGTAAAATCTTTGTCTTTTTTTCTCGTCATTAACTGGGCTATGATTCCTGTTATGGCCATTACTAGAATGGTTGTTACAATGGTAATAACGGTAACCTCTAATAAAATAGGCTTAAGATCAGCAAAAGAAGTCATTAAACCTACTCCTGCAGGAATGAACATTAGTGGCATAATTTCAATTAAAAATTTACTAGTTGTATGGATATTATCTAGCTTAATAATTTTAAGACATAGACAGGTAAACATAATGACTAGGCCATAGACGCTACCAGGGATAGGTAGAGGTATTAATAAATTTAGTAGTTCACCGATAAATGATATTAAAATTATAATAAAAAATTCCTTTAAATACTTCATAAATTTCCCTCTTTTTTGCACGAGTAAAATTATAATCTTCCTAACATCTAAATGCAATTAGGAAGATTATTTTTTTGCTTAGTTAAACGCTTTCTTAGAGGTATTTATAAAAATATTTTTAAAAATAAAAAGTCATCACTAGGATGACTTTGGTTTTAATAGTTTTGGTATCGCTTCTACTATAACAACAAACATTACAGCAATAAAACTCCAAGCAAAAACTTTATCATATTCTAAATAATTGGCGGCTGTTACAAGAGCATTTCCAATTGAATTTTTGGTATTACAAATAAATTCTGCCATTACCAAAACTTTAACTCCTAGACCAACACTTTGAATAAAAGCAGTATTAATAAAAGGCTTAGCTAAAGGAAATATAATGTTAAATAGTACTTGCATATTAAAACTTGATTCTAATTTCCAAACCTGCATTAAATCAGCATCTAGATTACTTATTCCGTTTAAAAAGGCTTCATAAATGATGGGAATAAGCATTAGCATACAAATTACATATGGTGATAAAGAAAAGCCTAAAACTATCATTATAATGACAATGATTGAGGCTAGGGGTAAGCTTCTAAAAAGTGTCATCCAAGGTTTCAAGAAGTGTTTTACAGCCACATAACGACCAGCTAAAATGCCTAAAAGGCCCCCGATGATAAAGCTAACTGCTAAAGAAATTAACAATCTTAAAAAAGTATAGCCTAAAATGACATAAGTTTCCTTTTTAACTAATAAACTACCTAGAGCCTTTAAACTGGTTAAAGGATCAGGAAAAATAATATTATTTGCTATTATTAAATGTAGAAGATATAAAACAAAGATGATGGTAATAACACCCAAAAGATAAAAGGTGTATTTTTTAGTAGTAGAGCTCACTATTTACGCTACCACCGAAGAGAGTTGGATTTAAACTAACAAGGGCATTAAGACTATCCTTGCAATCAGAAGCTAATCTAAAATGTAGATTAGAACCAGGAATTGAAGCAGGGGTAATACCAGTAATTCCTAATTCAGTAGCATAAGTAGAGGCTGTAGTAGCATCTTCATTAACAAAATCAATACTAGCTTCTAAGGCTTCTAGATAAGCTTGAACAAAATTTTTATCTAATTCGGCTTTTACGAAAACACCAGCTTGTAGGAAGGTCATACCATTAGTTGCTTCATAAAATTCTTCTTGTACATCTAGGGTATAAACAGTTTTACCTTGTTCGGTTAATTTAACTTTGGCAGTTGATAGGGCTGGTTCAGCAACTAAATAAATGGTATTAGGATTTTTATCAGCTACCAATTGGGCATTAGTGTCACTGGTTGCACTTAAATAAGTAATATCGGTACGACTTATATTGTTGGCTGCTAGAACCTTATCAACAACAGCTTGATTAATAGTTCCTTCACCAAAGAAAACAAGATTGGCGGTAGCTAAATCAGCTAAAGTAAAATTAAAGGTTGCAGCTAAATAAAGATTACCATCCGTGATATTAGCTAAATATTTATAAGTTTGATTGGAATTATAAAGTTTTACACCTAAGTTAATAGGAGCTACTATTATATCGTGGGATTTGGCTGTAATAGCTGCTTGAATGCCTTGAGCACCATTTGTTGTTTCAAAAGAAACCTTATAATTGCCAATTGTAAAATCTTCAGCTTGAGCATTGTGAGCTATTTCTACTTGACTTAAAGCCGGTGCGCCATTAGGAGCGATAATTGTAATGGTCTGAAGGGGAGTAGTCTCACTATTGGAACAGGCTGCAAGCCCTAAAATACCCAAAATAGGTAGTAATATTTTTTTCATTCTAAACCTCCAATATATCTTAAAACTAAGGTTATTATATGCTTATTTTCCACTAATTACAAATATTTAGTTTTATAAATGAAGTAAAAAAAGAGGTTTTTTGACTATATATAGATGAATGGAGGAAATGAAATGAAAAAATTATTAAGTAGTATATTAATAATGGTAACTTTATTAACCTTTAATCAAGTTAAGGCTAGTTCTTTACCCCTTATTAATAGCTATCAATTAGTGGAAGCACAAGCCACCTATACAAACGGGCTTTATTTAGTTCAGGCAGCCTGTCGAGATGAATCAGATTTAGAACAAATTACCTATTTTCTAGAGTATTTAGGTTCCTGTTCGAAAGAAGTTATAACAGAGGATAATTTAGATACTCTTTTAGCTAGTGATTTTGGGGTCACGTGTTCCGATGAGGATATTCGCAATTTAATTACCTATCAAGCCTATAATGAAGAAGATGATCGGTATATTTATGGAATTTTAGTTAAGGTTGTTGGGGAATTTTCCGCTGATGAGTTTAATAGCTATATGCCAGAGAATTATGGCATTTATTACTTAAGTACTGCCTCAGCTCCTGAAATCAGTCCAGCTATTGAAACTCATGTTTTAAATTATGATGAACATTTTACCTTAGATGATATCAAAGCACGTTATACAGCCACTGATAATTATGACCATGATTTAACCGATCAAATAGAATTCACTTCTAATTTTCCTACTAATGAAGATGAATATAAGCTTGGTGAATATTATATTACAGCTACGGTTAGGGATTCTAGTGGGAATCAAACAAGCGTAACCCATCAAATTTATTTAGTAGATATTACTAAGCCTAAATTTAATGTAGAGGTAGTAAGTAAGGAATATGCCTATGGTACGGAATTAGATTTAGCTGCAATTTTAGCCGACATTAATTGTGTTGATAATTATGATGGGGCAATTTCTTATGATAAGTGGGAATTGACACCAACTATTGATTTTTCGAGCTTACAGCCTCAAGAAATAAAAGTTTCAGTTAAGGATACTAGTGATAATGAAGCTAGCTTTATTTTAAATATTTTATTTAAAGATGAGGAAGCTCCTGTTATAAGTGTTAATATGATAGACATTAGTACCACTAATCCCCTAAGTGCCGATGAAATTGTTAAGCTTTTAGTTAAAGGTGGTCAAATTCCGGCCAATTATCTTAGCTATCAATTGACTACCGATTATTTTGATTATCAAGATAAGGTAGGGATTCACGATGCTACTTTAGAGGTTACTTATCCAAATAAAACAAGTAATTATCGTTTTAAAATTAATGTTGTTAATAGTGAACTTCCTAGTCCAACTAATAACTATAACTACCTACCCTATATTTTAGCTGGTCTTAGTGGACTCATTTTAATTGGGGTATTAACAGGCTATTTAATCTATCATCATAAACAACAAAATCAAGAATAACCTAAGAGCCAAGAGTTTGTGGACTCTTAGGCTTTTTTTATTGCATTTGGCTTAAATTTTTCTTATAATGACTACAGAAAAGAAGGTAGTATTTATGGATAATATTTGTGCTATTGCCACTCCATATGGAAGAGGAGCTATTGCCGTTATAAGATGTAGTGGACCCGATGCTATAAGATTAGTTAATAATATTTTTAAAGGTAAAGATTTAAACAAAGTTGCCGGCAATCGGATTGTCTATGGTCATATCATCAAGGATGGTGAAGTGGTTGATGAAGTAATGGTTAGTGTTTTTAGAGCACCTAAATCATATGATGGGGAAAATGCTTGTGAGATAAATTGCCATGGTGGCGTTTATGTAACCGAACAAGTTTTAAACACTTTACTAGAGTCAGGCTTTCGGATGGCTGAACCAGGTGAATTCACAAAAAGGGCGTTTCTAAACCATAAAATGGACCTTACAGCTGCTGAATCTGTTATGGATGTTGTCAATGCCGAATCAAAGCTAGCCTTAAAAAGTTCTTTAAATGCTTTAAATAGTAATTTGCATAAAATGATTAGTTCACTAAGAGACGATATTTTAGATATTTTAGCTAAAATAGAGGTGAACATTGACTATCCGGAATATGATGATGCAGTTGAGGTTACCCATGATTATCTAATTCCTCATTTAGAAAAGCTTATTTCCAAGATGGAAACAATTCTAGCTAATTCACAAATTTCTAAAATCATTATCAATGGTGTGAAAACTGCCATCGTTGGTAAGCCTAATGTGGGTAAGAGTACGATTTTAAATATGCTATTAGGAGAGAATAAAGCTATTGTTTCTGATATTGCGGGAACAACTAGAGATATCGTTGAAGGCCAAATTCGTTTAGGTGACATCTCACTTAATTTATTAGACACGGCTGGTATTAGAGATAACACGGATTACATTGAGACAATTGGTATTAATAAGTCTAAGGAAACCTTACAAAAGGCCGATTTAGTTCTTTTAGTCCTTGATTTATCTCGTCCGCTTGATAAGGATGATTTAACGCTTATTGATTTAGTAGCTACTAAGCCACACATTCTTTTAGCTAACAAACGCGATTTAAAGCCTTGTTGGCAGCGTGATGATGTTTTGATGCTTTCAGCTAAAAATAAAGAAGGATTATTAGAATTGAAAGATAAAATTTATCAAGTTCTAAAAATTAATGAGTTTAATGCTACTAATCCAAGCTTAAATAATGTTAGACAAAAACAATTGATGGAAAGTAGTTTGCATAGTCTAAAAGAGGCTTTAAAGAATTGTCAAAATCTGATTGACATTTCTTTAATTGAAATAGATATTAAAAATGCCTTTGATGCTCTTGGGGAAATAACTGGGGAATCTTACCCTGAGGAGTTAATCACCGCTCTCTTTACTAAATTTTGTTTAGGTAAATAAAATTAAAGCGATTTTAAGCCACTTTTTATCTTACTTAATTTTAAAAGTGTGCTATAATAGGCTATATTATTTTTTAAGGAGTAAGTAAATTTATGGTCTGGGATTCATTTGTGGTAGCCTGTGAAGCAGTTTTACCAATTGTTGTATTAGTTGTTGTAGGCTATGTCTTAAAAAAATTAGGAGTTATTAGTGAAAGCTTTCAAAAACAAGGAAATAAATTTTGTTTTAAGGTAATGATTTCAACCTTATTATTTTGTAATATTTATGCTATTGAAGATATTTCTAAAATTGGTGAATATGGTTTCTTTATTTTAGAAGTAGCTATTGCTATTACTATTTTATTTTTAATTGGTATTGTGGTAGTAAAACTTTGTATTAAAGATCCTAAACAACAAGGTGTCGTTCATCAATGTTTATTTAGATCTAATTATGCTATTATTGGTATCCCACTAGCCTCTTTTATTGCCACTTCCTTAGGCTATGCAGAAGATTCAGCTATTGTTGGTATTGCTAGCTTAGTTTCAGCTGTTAGTATTCCCTTATTTAACATTTTTGCGGTTATTTCACTAAGTATGTATGACAAGGGTGAAAATGGCAAAATCAACATCAAAAAGATGTTAAAAGGTATTATTACTAATCCTTTGATCATTGGTGTTTTATCAGGCATTCTTGCTCTTTGTATTAGAGAAATATTTATCGCAACTAATATTACCTGGCGTTTAAGTGATTTTGTTATTATTTATAAGCCACTCACTCAAATTGGCAATATGGCAACGCCATTTGCGTTAATTATGCTTGGGGCTGGTTTTACCTTTGGGGCAGTTGCACGCTTAAAATATCAAATTATTTTAGGAACTGTAATTAGAGTAGCTATTGTACCAGCAGTTTTCTTGATTACCTTCAATTTTATTTTAAAAGCGCAATATGGTAGTGCAACTATTTATTTCCCAGCTTTAATTGCTCTATTTTCAACTCCAGTTGCAGTTTCTAGTGCTCCAATGGCTGTTGAAATGGGACAAGATGGTGAGTTAGCTGGTCAACTAGTAGTTTGGACATCTTTAATGTCTATTATTTCTTTGTTTGCCATCATTATGATTTGTGTAAATACAGGAGTTTTACCAATTCAAGGCTAAAATGCTAGCATTTGCTAGCTTTTTTTCATTTTAGGTAGTGTAAAAGTATTGAAATTACAAGCAAAAATAGCTATAATATTATGTCGATTTTAAAAAATGAAAGGAAGATAATATACATGGGAAGAGCACATGAAGTTAGAGCTGCATCTATGGCTAAAACAGCAGCAATGAAATCAGCTAAATATGCAAAATGGGGTAAAGAAATATTCCAAGCTGCGAAGGCGGGTGTGCCTGATCCAGATATGAATCAAGCATTAAAGAGAGTCATTGAAAGAGCTAAAAAAGATCAATGTACTGCCGATGTTATTAAACGTGCAATAGAAAAGGCTAAAGGTGCTATTAGTGGTGCTACTAAAGAAAAAACATATGAAGGTTATGGTAGTGGTAATGTTGCCGTTATCGTTGAATGCTTAACTGATAATGATAATAGAACATTCGCTGAGGTTAGAACTTGTTTTAACAAAACTGGTGGCCAAATTGGTACTTCTGTTGAGTACTTATTCAATAGAAAATCTTTATTCAAATTCACAGGTTTAACTGAAGATGAAGCTATGGAAGTTTTAATGAACAACGATTGTGATTGTGAAGAAATTACTTCTGAAGATGGTTTAACTGTTATTACAGCTGATCCAAAAGATTACAATGCTATTAAGGTAGCATTAGAAAATTGTGGTAAAGAATTAGATTTTGATACTAACGAAATCTCTTTAATTCCTACTACTAAGGTTGATCTTGATGAAGAGCATGAAGAGAAATTTAGAAGAATGTTAGATATGTTAAGAGAACTTGATGACGTTCAAGAAGTTTATCATAACGCTAATATTGATGAGGAAGCCGAATAATAAGGCTTTTTTCTTTCATGAAAAAGATATTAGAAGCGGAAATTTTTAACCGCATGTTAAAACGCATTGCGCACGAAATTGTTGAAAATAATGAGCATTTAGAAGATGTTATATTAATTGGTATTAAAAATAAAGGGTTGCCGGTAGCAAAAATTTTAGCCGATTTGATTCAAAGCTTTGAAGGCATTAGTTTACCTGTTTTAGCCATTGATATTACAAGACATCGGGATGATTTAAAGAAAAACGAAGAAGCTACAATTGAATTTAATTATTCAATTGATAATAAAACTATAATTTTAGTTGATGATGTTTTATTTACAGGAAGAAGTGTTAGAGCAGCAATGGATGCTTTAATGGATTTTGGCCGTCCACAAAAGATTCAATTAGCGATTTTAATTGATCGTGGTCATCGTGAATTACCAATTCGCGCTGATTATGTTGGTAAAAATATTCCTACCTCTAGAAATGAAAACATCTATTGTGATATAACTAAACGGGAAGTTTGGTTAAACTAAACTAAAGTTTTTTAAATTTAGGCTTGTATATTGCTTTTCTTTATGCTAAAATACACTAGACTTACTATGGTTAGTCCATGGCGGAAGGAGTGAATTGTACAATGAAAAAAGGAATACATCCAAATTATAAGAAGGTTAAAGTTACTTGTACAACTTGCGGTAATGTTTTTGAAACAGGTTCAGTATTAGACGAAATTCGTGTTGATACTTGTTCTAATTGTCATCCATTCTACACTGGTAAACAAGCTTTCACACAAGCTGATGGTAGAGTAGATCGTTTCAATAAACGTTATGGCTTAGACAAAAAGTAATTTAGAAATATAAGACTCTTAGGAGTCTTTTTTTCTTGCCATTTTTCCTTTTTTAGGACTTGTTTTTATTGACTTTTTGGTTTATCATACAAGATGTATTTGTCAACTCCACATTTAATTAGCGTGGAGTTTTGTATTATAAGGAAGTGGTTTTATGTACTATAGTGAAAATAAAATTGGACATATTGAGGTCATTTGTGGTCCAATGTTTGCTGGCAAAACAGAAGAACTAATTAGAAGAGTTAGACGGATGGAATATGCAAAAAAGAAATATTTGGTTTTTAAACCTAATATTGATAATAGATATAGTACGGATGAGGTTGTTTCACATAATAAAAAAAGCACTAAAGCAATTAACATTAATATTAAACATCCAGAGGAGGTTAAAAATTATGTTACGCCAGAAATTAGTGCTTTAGTCTTTGATGAGGTACAATTCTTTGACCAAAGTTTGATTGCTATTATAAATTATTATGCTGCCCAAGGGTTAAGAATTATTTGTGCAGGCTTGGATAAAGATTTTACAGGTAAGCCATTTGGCTTAATACCCTATTTACTAGCCATCGCTGATGAAGTTACTAAATTAACGGCTATTTGCATGGTTTGTGGAGAAGAGGCAACAGAAACCCAAAGAATCATTAATGGAATCCCTGCTTATGATGATGATCCAACTGTTTTAATTGGCGCTAATGAATCTTATGAGGCAAGATGTAGAAAGTGCCATCAAGTATTGCATCATGAACACTAAATTCTTAAAATTAGCTCTTAAAGAGGCTTATAAAGCTTATGATTTAGGTGAATGTCCCATTGGTGCGGTAGTTGTTCAAAATGATCAGGTAATTGCTAAAGCCCATAACCTAAGAGAAAATAAAGAAGATCCCTTAGGACATGCAGAAATACTAGCTATCAAAAAGGCCAGTCGTAAACTTGGCGTTTGGCGTTTAGATGGTTGTGAAATGTATGTTACCCTAGAACCTTGCTTGATGTGTGCAGGTGCTATCATTAATAGTCGTATTAGTCAGGTTTATTTTGGGGCAGAGGACGTGAGAAATGGGGCTATAAAAAACAATTTAGATACTTTTAATACCTTTACGCATAAGCCTCAATATACCTATATTTATACAGAAGAATGTCGCAATTTATTAACTAATTTTTTTAAAGATTTGCGTTTTAATCTTGATATTTCTAAAATAAGATTAGAGACAAAAAGGTTGATATTACGCCCTTTATTATTATCTGATTTAGATGATTTTTATGAATACGCTAAAGTGGAAGGTGTAGGTGAGGCCGCTGGTTGGACACACCATGCGTCTAAGGCAGTGTCTCAGGCTATCTTAGAATCAATGTTAAAGGATAATGAAGTATTAGCCATTGAGTTAAAAGATTGTAAAAAAATGATTGGCACCATTGGTATTCATAAAAAATTCTACCATGAATGGGGTGGCCTTAAATATAGAGAAATAGGCTATGTTTTAAATAAAGAGTTTTGGCATCAAGGCTTAATGAGTGAGGCTTTGACTGCTCTATTTTGGTATTTGTTTAATGATTTAAAGTTAGATGTTTTATTATGTGGTCATTTTCAAGATAATATCAGATCTCAACAGGTGATATTAAAACAAAATTTTAAACCTTGGCAAACTAAGCAACTTAAGGATGCAAGTGGTAAGCTTACGAAGGCGTTTTATTATTATTTAACGAAAGAAGATTTAGGAGGTAAACTAAATGATTGAAATTTATAAAACCTTTGATGGTGTTTTAACTAAAATTGAAAAGCCAGAAGCTGGTTGTTGGATTAATGTAGTAGCTCCTTCCGAAAGTGAACGTAAATATTTGACAGAGGAGATAAAATTAGTTCCTGAATTTTTAAAACAAGCACTAGATGAAGAGGAAAGTCCGCATATCGATTATGATGATGATTATGACCAACGTTTAATTATGATTGACTATCCGCTTTTCCATAAGGATATTGCCAATGATATAACTTCTTTACAATATATTACAGCTCCACTTGGCTTTATATCTTATAATGACTATATCATTACGATTTCCTTACATGAATGTTTAGAGTTAGTCGATATTAAATCTGGTAATGTTAAAAATATCAACACAGCAATGAAAACAAGATTTTTCCTAACTTTAATGTTAAGAATGTCCCAACGTTACCTAAATTATTTAAGACAAATTGACAAGTTATCTAGTATTACGGAAAACAAATTACATAAATCAATGGAAAACCAAGAACTTATTCAAATGCTTGGTTTAGAAAAATCATTAGTTTATTTTTCCACTAGCTTAAAAACAGATGAAATCATTATGAATAAGATTTTACGCGGTAAAATCATAAAACTTTATGAGGATGATCAAGATTTAGTTGATGATGTCTTAATTGAATTACACCAGGCTATTGAAATGTGTAATATTTATTCAAATATTTTAAGTGGAACCATGGATGCCTTTGCCAGTGTCATTTCTAACAATTTGAATATTGTTATGAAGATTTTGGCTGTTATTACGATTGTTATGTCTATTCCTAATATTGTTTTTGGTTTTTATGGTATGAATGTTGAAGGTGGTATTCCGGGGGATATTTTCTGGTTTATTCCACTAATCATTACTATTGTTGTTTGTGTGGTTTTAGTGATAGTTTTCAAGAAGAAGAAAATGTTTAAATAGACTTGTAAAAAGCCTAAAATTGTGCTAAAATCTTTTCACCCTAATCAAGTATTTGTTAGTGAACCTGGTCAGGACCGAGAGGTAGCAGCCATAAGCTAAGAGGTACTGTGATTAGGTTTTTTTATTCAGGAGAAAGTATGTTAAAAGATAAAGTTTTTGCCTATCTATTAAAGATTCCTTCTAATATGGTAGCAACCTATAAAGATATAGCTATCTATGCTGACTCTAAAGGCTACCAAGCAATAGGTCAAATATTGCATACCAACGATGAACAGTTCAAGTTCCCGTGCTATAAGGTTGTTAAAAGCGATGGTAGCTTAAGCTCTAACTATAAATTTGGTGGCTTGCTTTCGCAAAAGAAATTATTACTTGCCGATAATATTCCTTTTATAGGAGATAAGGTGGATTTAGCCTTTTGTCAATTTAGCTTGGTTCTAGAAACATCGCGTCTTTACTTAAGAAAGTTAAGAGCTATGGATTTGCCAGCTTTAGTAAAAATGATGAATGAAGATGTTATGTGGGCTTGGGAAAGACCTTTTACAAAGAGTGATGTTTTAGCTTGGTATCAAACGCAAATTGCTCGTTATCAAACAGGCTTTGGCCTTTTAGCCTGTGTTTTAAAAGAAACCGGCGAGGTAATTGGGCAGGTGGGTTTAATACCACAACAAATTCCAAGTGGTCAGGTAGTAGAGGTTAGCTATATTTTAGATAATAGTTATTGGCATAAGGGCTATGCTAAAGAGGCGGTTAAGGCTTTAATTAGTTATGGTTTTACAAAGAAAAAAATACCTAGCATTTATGCTACCATTAAATGGAATAATCTAGCCAGCCAAAAGGTTGCTGTTGCGAGTAACATGGTTAAGGTTGGCGAATACGATAAAATATATTATAATAAAGTGATGAAACATTTTATATATAGGATTGATCAAAATGGAATATAAGGAATCAGAAAGAGTCGAATTAAAAAGAGAAATAACAGATGAAATAAAAAAAGAAATCGTAGCTTTTTTAAACACGAGTGGCGGTACGATCTATGTTGGCGTGGCGGATGATGGTTCTATTTATTATGATTTAAGTCCTAAAGCTAGAGATATTGAACAAACTCGAATTATTAATTGGTTAATTAATGATGTTATTACACCTAATCCTAAAGAGTATGTGGATTTAAGTTGGAATAAAGACGGCGTTTTAGTTATAAACGTTGCTGAAGGACTAGATAAACCTTATTACGTGACTAATTTAGGGCGTAAAAAGGGTTGTTATATCCGTTATGAAACTAGTAAAGTTGAGGCTGAGCAAAGTGATATTAAGACAATGGAACTCGCTAGCCATAAGCTTTTTTTTGAAGACGAACTATCCAGTGAACAGGACCTTAACTTTACTTATTTACTTGCTAAATATCCTAGTTTAGTAGAACGTTTTTTTGCTCTTGGGTTTAGACATCAAAATAAATATACCAATTTAGCCTATCTTTTAAGTGATGAACAAAGTAATAGGACGAAGATTTATCTAATTGATGATAATAATAATATTAAAAAAAGATTTGATTTTAAAGGTTCTATTCTAAAACAAATAGAAGAAATTTTAGCGTATTTTAAGAATTTAGTAGGTTATCCGTATGAAGCCTTACAAGAAGCCCTCTTAAATGCTTTTACGCACCGTAATTGGAGTAGTAAAACTAATATTCGAATAGAAATTAATCAAAGCAAGATTAATTTTATTTCTCCAGGTAGCTTATATTACTTATCTAGTGATGATCTTAGTAGTGGCAAAACTAGTTACCGTAACCCGAAGCTAGCTAAATTGTTTAAGTATTTAGGTTATACTAAGCAATATACTAATGGTCTCAATTACATTCAAAAATTATATCAAAAATATAAAAAGGAGCCACTTTTGATGGCTACCTCTAAACTTTTCATTTTATCTTTACCTAAATGCAAGTAAAAGTCGTTTATGCTAAAACGACTTTTTTGTTCTAAAAATTATTCTTTAAGTGTTGTTACATCATCTGGTTTTAATAAATTAAGAGTAACAATATCAACCTTAACGCCTAGCATAGCTTGGAGTAAGCGTTCAATATCATCGACATAAACTACTTTGTCCTTCGCTGTTACTTCAGAAAAAACAATTGGCACAGGAATAACAAAGCCATATTGCATAGCCCGTTGTAATAATCTTTCTTTTCTTGCGGCAGATTCACATAAAATTGGAATCCGATTTTCCTCGCTCAATTTTAAAATTTCTTTTGTTTTGCCTGAACCTGGTGCACCTAAAATATACTTCATTTTCTAAACCTCCTTGGAGAACCATTCATTATTGTCTTTATTATACCTTAAATTTAATGCTTTTGAAAGCCTTTACAGTGATAAATAAAAAAAGAATTGGCTAGGGCCAATTCTAGAAGAATAATCTAAAGAAATTAATTAAAATATTATTTTCATAGAAATACTTAGAAAGTCTAAACTTATCCGTGTCTAGCTGCATATCTATAGTCATAAAGTTTTTAAAGCCATCAAGGGCAGGAATTTGAATTATTAAAGATAAAACAAAGAATAATACATAAATAAAAATGATACTTAAAAAGCCGTAAAGAATAACCCCTAAAAAGCCATCAGCGATTCTAATTATTAAAGAATTACGCAATAGTTTTATCAAAATTTTTAATATAAAAGTTAAAACCCAACAACCAATTAATAAGATGGCAAAGGAAATAATAACCATAAATAACTTAGCTGTCTCGCTAGCTAAACTAACAGCGAGGTTAGTAACACCTAAATCACTTTGAATTTTTGAACCAATATAGTCAGCTATAATGCCAGGAAAACCTAAAGCCTGTAAAATATCACTTGCATTAGAAGTTTCGTTAATCATTCCAGAGGATAAAATATTGTTATAAATATTATTTTCAATAGAAGGATAAAAAACCTCATTAGCGATTAACATATTAGCGAAACGGGAACAAAATAATATTGCGATTACTAGACCGACTAATCCAGAAGATAGGCTGATGAATTTAGTCATAAATCCTTTTTTAGCCCCAATGATTAGGGCAATAATAAATAAAAGCACGAGAATAATATCAGTTATGCCACAAAAACCTAAGTTCATTTTAACACACCTTTCGCTTTTTATGCTATAATTATAATACTATTTGCCTTTAAAATGTGAAGATATGGTGAATAGATTTACTTATTTTTTTACTAGGAGGAATAAATAATGAATTTAGTTGAAACTATTCAAAATAAATTAAGAGAAAATAAAATAGCTGCTTATGTTATTCCAACCTCTGATTATCATCAAAGTGAATATATTAGTGACTACTTTAAAATCAGAGCTTATATTTCAGGCTTTACTGGTTCAGCTGGTACTTTAGTAATAACCCAAAATGAAGCTAGACTTTGGACTGACGGAAGATATTTCTTACAGGCTGAACATCAACTTGAGGGTTCAGGAATAAGCTTAATGAAAATGGGTCAACCTAAGGTTAGAACTGTCTATGAATATTTAAGTGGTGTTTTAACAGAAAATGCTAAGCTTTTATTTGATGGTAAGCTAGTTAGTGTCAAGTTTATTCAAGAGCTAGAAAAAAAGCTTACTAACGCCGTTTCTTACGAAACAGTTGATAATATTGTCAGTTTGATTTGGCCTAATAGACCTCAGCTACCTAAAGATAAAATTTATCATCTAGATGAATTTTTTACAGGTAAAACATTTGCCGAAAAAAGAGAAGAAGTTTTAGAACAGGTTAAGGCTCAAGGCTGTGATACCTTAATTTTAACCGCTCTAGAGGATGAAGCTTGGCTTTATAATTTAAGAGGTAATGACGTATTATATACACCAGTCTTTTTAGCTTATACTTTAATTAATGATAAAGAAACTATTTTATATATTGATAAAGAAAAGCTTAATAAAGATGTAACTAACTATTTAAAAGAAAACGATATTAAAGTTAAAGATTATGAGGAAATCTATAAAGATTTACCAAAGCTAAATGGTAAGAAGATTCTACTTGATTCTAACAAGGTTAATTATGAAATATATCGTTTAGCTAAAAATAAAAATGGTATCAAATTCGCTACTAACCCAACTACCCTTTTAAAATGTATTAAGAATGCAACAGAAATTAATAATACGCGTTTAGCTCATATTAAAGATGGGGTTGCTGTTACTGAATTTATGTATTATTTAAAGCATTTAGATAGTAAGGAAACGGTAACCGAAATGAAGGCTAGCCATTATTTAACAAGCTTACGTAAAAAACAAAAAGGTTTCATTGAACCATCCTTTAATACTATTTGTGCCTTTGGTTCTAATGGAGCTATGCTTCATTATAGTCCAACTGTTGAAACGGATACGCCTATCACAAAAGACAACCTTTTATTAGTTGATTCTGGTGGTCAGTATTTAGAGGGTACAACAGATATTACGCGTACTTTTGCAATTGGTAATATTAGTCAGGAACAAAAAGAACTATTTACTACCGTTTTGAAATCAGTTATTGCTTTATCAAAGGCTGTTTTCTTAGAAGGCTGTAAAGGTATTAACCTAGATATTTTAGCTCGGGGACCAATTTGGGAAAAATTACTAGACTACCGGTGTGGTACTGGTCATGGCGTTGGTCATGTTTTAAGTGTCCATGAAGGACCTAATGGCTTTAGATGGCAAATTGTTCCTGAAAGAGAAGATAGTGCCACTTTAAGAGAAGGTATGATTACGACTAATGAACCAGGAGTTTATCTAGATGGTAAATTTGGTATTAGAACGGAAAATGAAATGCTTTGTGTTGATGCTGGTACTAGTGAATATGGTCATTTCCTAAAATTTGAAACAATCACTTATGTTCCAATTGATTTAGATGCCATCGACCTTAATTTATTGCGTAAGGATGAAAGAGATTGGTTAAATAACTATCATCAGAAGGTTTTTGAAACGTTAAAGGAATATTTCACTGGCGATATGCTAGCTTGGTTAACCTTCGCAACAAGAAGAATATAAAAACCTATCGAAGATAGGTCTTATCCATTAAGATATTTTTATACTTATAGTAACTAGTCTTAGAGATGTTTAAAATCTCTAAGGCTTTTTTGATGGCTAAATCTTTATGATCAACTTGAAAAACGATATCTTTAAAACCAGGTGGTAAAACAAGTGGTGGTCGGCCTAGATGTTTACCTTTCATTCTGGCAATTCTAATTCCTTCTTTTTGTCTTTCTCTAATATTTGTTCTTTCATTTTCAGCCACAAAGGATAGAATTTGTAAGACTATATCGACGACAAATGTGCGCAATGTATCGTTATTAATTGTGGCATTAAAAGTGTTAATAAACGGCATATCTAAAACATAAATTATTACTCCAATAGTTTTGGATAGGTAGCGAAATTCATCAGTTATCAAATTATAATTTCTCCCTAAACGATCAATTGATTTAATATATAATTCATCGCCACGTTTTAATTTTTTCTTAAGTCTTTGATAGGATTTACGATTAAAATCCTTACCACTTTCCTTATCAATGAAGATAAATTTTTCTTCGACATAATTTCTTAATAATATGAGCTGTCGGTCTATTTTTTGTTTTTCAGTTGAGACTCTTATATATGCATATCTCATCTAATTTTACCTCCTTTAAGTTTAGTTTAATATTAGGTTTTTTTCCTAAATTATGCTATACTTTAACTGGAGGTATTTTTTTACAATGAGCGAAATTAAAGATATTGTTAAAAAATTAGAACAAATTTTAACTGAAACTGAAAGTAAAAGAGAAGTTGAAGACCTTTTTAATTCATCACGCGAACTTATGTCAGCCTATCGCTGTGCGATTATGGAAATAGAAACGAAGTTTAATGTTTTAAATGATTATTTTTCTTTACAACATGAAAGAAATCCGATTGAGACTATAACATCTAGATTAAAATCACCAGAAAGCATCAAAGAAAAACTTATTAGAAGAGGTTACCCTATTAGCCTAGAAAGTATTGAAAACAATTTATTTGATATAGCTGGAGTTAGAGTTATCTGCTCTTTTATAGATGATATTTATATGCTTGCTGATTGCTTATTGGCTCAAGATGATATTACATTAATCGAAAAGAAGGATTATATTAAAAATCCTAAGCCTAATGGCTATCGTAGTCTTCATTTAATAATAGAGGTACCAATTTTTTTACAAAATACTAAGAAAAAGGTTAAGGTAGAGGTTCAACTTAGAACAATTGCGATGGAGTTTTGGGCTAAGCTAGAACACCGCCTACGCTATAAGAAGCACTTAGATGAAAAGACGATTAATTACACCAGTGATGAATTACTAGAGTGTGCTAATTTATGTTCAACACTTGATACTAAGATGCAAAATATTAGAAATATTATTGAAAAGTAGGCGATAATGTGCCAACTATTTTAGATTTTTCTCACATTTATGAAACTAAACCACATGATAACGTTAATTGGTTAGATTTAAGTAATATCGAAGGGACTAATTTATTTTGCTCGAATGAAGCTTCTACTAAGCTTAGACAAGTATTAGCTAGTGTCAAATTAGAAGATATTCACTTTTTAGATAATGGTAATTATCACTATATAACTCTCTTTTTTTTAGAACGAATTAAAACACCTTTTAACTTGGTTTTGTTTGACCATCATACCGATATGCAAGATGCCAAGCTAGAGGGACTTTTAAGTTGCGGTAATTGGGTCCAAGTAGCATTAGATACCCTTCCTCAATTACAACAGGTTATTTTAATAGGTCCACCTGTTTATGATTTAGCTTCAAAGCGTGTTTTATATTTAAATGAAGCTAATTTAGCTAAAATTAAAAAAATACCAACCTATATTTCGATTGATAAGGATGTTTTAAGTCCTAAATATTCAATAACTAATTGGAATCAAGGCAAAATGAGTTTGTTTTTACTAGAAAAATTATTAGCCGATGTTTTTAAACAGGAAAGAATTATAGGTGTTGATATTTGTGGTGAGTGTAGCTTTAATCTACCTATGCCAGAATTAGCAGTAGACGAAGAACGCAATTATCAAACAAATAAAGAGCTCTTAGCTTTTATAGAGAAATTGGTAAAGAAAAAGGGCAGTAACAAGCTTCTTAACTAGTTACTACCCTTTATTTTAAAAAATTTAAAATTTGTTTAGCGTCATTATAGCCTTCTTGATAAAGCTTAATTAAGGCTTCTTTACTTTTAGAGAGGGTATCTACCCCAAAGGTATCAGCAGGAGCTAAGATTAAGGCTTTATTTTCTTGTTCTAGTTTTTTAGCTAAGTCCACACCCTCATTATAACGTTTAGCTCGAAGATTTAGGCCTTTAGCTGCCTCAGGATATTTTTTAGCTAGATGGTTAGCTATTTTAGCATCGTCTTCTGGCTTTCTAATGGTGTCCCGTGGTTTAGTTAGAATAAGAATAATTTTGTCACACCCTAAATCTAGAGCTTCTTGGACAGGAACGGGATTAGCTAAGGCACCATCATAATAAGCTACCTCATCAATGACATAAGGTTTACAAAAAACAGGGATAGCTGCAGTAGCTTTTAAAATATCATAATTATCCTGCTTGAGATCAGCTTTACTAAAAAGTTTTTCAGCTCCGGTTTTAGCTATGGTAGCGATGATATAAAGTTGCATTTTATTATGTTAGGCGAAGCCTCACATAAAAACCGCCTGCTATGCAGGTGAGAATAGAAAAGCGGTAGCGTTGCA
>CALUXJ010000007.1 GCA_944324725.1 uncultured Acholeplasmatales bacterium | reverse complement strand
ACATGGCAGCGCCATTTTGGTCTTTAACAGCACCAAGATAGCCAAAGTATAAAGCCTGAATAGCTTCTTTAGCTGAAGTAGCCGGTTCAGAAATATCACAACCATAAGATTGTGCCATTTCTTTTAATTGCTTTAAAGCCTTAATTTGTTCAGATAGCTCTTCTCTATCTCTAATGCGGTCTGGACGCATTTCACCATCAATTAAACTCTTATCTAATTCTTTATGTTTAATCAAATAATCAATACCATAAAGAGCCACCCGACGGTAATCTCCAACAATTCTTCCTCGACCATAAGTATCAGGTAAACCTGTTAAAATATGAGCAGTCCGAGCACGACGCATTTCAGGTGTATAGGCATCATAAACACCGTCATTATGCGTTTTTCTATACTTAGTAAATATTTCTTTTACTCTATCTGAAACTTGATAACCATACATCTCACAAGCCTGCATAGCCATCTTTATACCACCAAATGGTTGTAAAGAACGTTTAAATGGTTCATCAGTTTGTAGACCGACGATTTTTTCTAAGCTCTTATCTAAATAACCTGGCTTATGACTAGTTATTGTAGAGATAATATCTGTATCAGCTTTTAAGACACCACCAGCTTCACGTTCTTTTTTAGACAGGTCTAAAACAATGTCCCAAAGTTTTTTAGTTGCGGCAGTTGGACCCGCAAGGAATGATTCATCGCCATCATAAGGAGTATAGTTTCTTTGAATGAAATCTCTAACGTTTACTTCGTCATTACTCCATTTGCCCGGGACAAAACCTTCCCATCCTTTATACATCATTAAACATCACTTCTTTCTTTTAAAAATTACACATTGATAATATCAAAATACCTACTTTTATGCAAGCATTTTACTTCTTGGCTATATACTTTTGATTACTAGCGCGCGGATTAGGGTTTGTTGGTAAAATTAAGCCCGCTTCAATTAAAGGTAACAAAATGGCTTCTCGAAAATAAGGTCTTGAAGCTATACCAATATAATCTTGAATTTCTTGTCTTGTTTTAGGAGTTTGACAATAATCCACAATTTCTTTCATATATTTTAGATTTTCATCTTTATTTGGTTTATTTACCATACTAGTAACTAAATCAGCATAAGTAAGTGGAACAATTCTACTATCCTTATAAACATAACTAACTAATAGTTTATCTTTATTAGTAAACCAAACAAGCTGTGAACTTGCGGCAACCTCTAATTGAATAACAATCTTATTATAAATAGTTTTTTTGCTGATAGTGAAACTTATTTGTGGTTGAATTAACTTGGTTATTTTTTCTGTAATAAATTCTATTTCTTTATCCGGATTTATAATTCCTTTTACATCGTTTTCACTTTTCATACCAAAATAAAATGTACCACCCTTATCATTAGCTAAAGCGACCAAAATTTTAACCCACTTAACCCATTTCTTATGTTTTACTTTAACTTTATAGATGTAAATTCTATTATTTTGCATAGTTAATCACCTCTTTAACTTGAACAGTTTTTGTTAATATCTATAGTATTCAGTAGGAATATACTCTTTTTCTACAAGAATTTGTTTTTCTTTAGCAAAAATTTTAGCTAGGACTTGAAACGCCTTTTGTGCTGATACCACTATCATTGTAGCGTTGCCAAATTTAGTTTTATATTCAACACCTAATTCTAAAAAGATTGGGTCAAGCTTTTGATAACATTCCGAAACATGTGGGTGGAGAGAACAATAATGCCGGTGCATAGCGACAGTTAATGTTTTTCTGTTATAATCAAGTACCTTGAAATAATTTAATTGGGGATTTAAGCGATTAGTCACCCCAAAACTTTCCTCTATACTATGAATATAAGTATTCTTACTATGATTAACCCCAACTAACAAAATCTTAGCATCTATAGCATATAACCGCCCATAAACTCCTTGAGGACTGCATGGAGTAGTTAAGAATTCTTCACCTAGAATATAGTCTTTTGCCCCATTACCAAAAGCTGCTAAACTATGAGTTGGATGAAGACTGCGATAGACGTTAGGTCTTTGCATAAATAAAGTTGGCAATATTCCTGTATTAGGTTTTGAATTAATTACATCAAAAATATCATCATCATTCTTAACAATGTCCCATGTATGGGTTGGCATTAGTACTAAACCCTGATTAAAATATTCCATAATTGCATCTAATACAACATTAGCATCTACTTCACCTATTTGCTTTAAAGAAGTATGAAGCAAGACCTTATCGTTCTTTTTCAAGCCACCCTGTATTAAATCTCTTATTAAACTTTCCTTTGTCATATAAAACCTCAAAAAAGGAGCTAAGCCAGCTCCTTTAATAACTTATCAATTTCAGTATCAGCAAAACATTTTATTCCATTAGCCTCTAATAGTCTTGTCGTAATTCCTTGACCAGGAATTAATTGGCCAGTAAAGGTACCATCATAGATATAATGAACACCACATGAAGGACTTTTTTCCTTTAGAATAGCATATTTAACCTGCTTATCTAAAGCTATTTGTAAAGCCTTATAGGCTCCATTATTAAACTCGAAGGTAACGTCAATATCAGAGGCATTAATTACCTTGTCATTTGCAATCTCACTAGGTAAGCGCGGAATGGATAGACCACCAAAGGATTCAGGGCATATGGGAACTAGTTCAAATTTGCTAGCTAAATCCACGATTAATTGCTTAAAATTATTTTTGCCGTTATATTTACAATTTTCCCCTAATAAACAAGCACTGACTAATATCTTCATTTCTTAAAAACATCTTTTCTAATAATTGTTTCTGTTCTTTCTGGACCAACTGAAATAATATCAACACTAATACCTGTATATTTTTCAATTGTTTCGATATAATCCTTACAAGCTTGAGGTAATTTATTATACTCTCTAATATCAGCTATATCTTCATGCCATGGTTTTAAACTAATATAAATAGGTTCACATTTAGCATATTCTCTTAAGGTAGCCGGGATAGTATTAATTTCCTTATCACCAAGCTTATAACCAACACAAATCTTAAGTTCATCAATACCAGTTAAAACGTCAAATAACATCAAAGCTAAACTATCAATACCAGATATGCGCTTAGCATAATTTACGACTACTAAATCAAGATAACCAACACGACGTGGACGATGAGTAACTGTACCATATTCATGACCTTTTTCTCTAATTAAATTACCTAAATCATTTTTTAATTCGGTTGGGAATGGACCTTCACCAACCCTTGTCGTATAGGCTTTACAAATGCCAACACAATGATCAATATATTTAGGAGCAATACCAGCATTTACTGGAACTGAAGCAGCTGTAGGACTAGATGAAGTAACATATGGATAAGAACCATGATCTAAACAAAGCATACTACCTTGAGCACCCTCAAAAAGAATGTTAGCATCGTTAGCAATTTCTTCATTTAAAAGATAAGATGTATCACAAACATATGGAGCTAATTCTTGACCATATGCTATATATTCATTATAAATTTGATCAAAATCAAGTGGTTCTAAACCAAGCATTTTAAGTTCCATGTTTTTAATAGGTAGTGTATTAGCTAGAACTTCTTTAAAGCTTTCTTTATCAATTAAATCACCAATTCTAATACCAATTCGGTTAACCTTATCGGCATAACAAGGACCAATACCCTTTTTAGTTGTGCCAATCTTGTGATCACCCTTTAAAGATTCATAGCCACCATCTAGTAAAATGTGATATGGCATGATAACATGAGCTCGATTAGAAATATACAATTGGAAATCTTTAATTCCCCGGGCTTTTAAATTATTTAGTTCTTTAAGAGCTTCCTTAGGGTTAATAACCATACCATTGGCTAAGACATTCTTAATATGCGGATTAAATATACCTGAAGGAATAGTTTGTAGTGCAAACTTTTCATTGCCAATCATAATTGTATGACCAGCATTATTACCACCTTGGCTACGAACAACAACATCGGCCTTTTGACCAAGAAAATCAGTAACCTTACCCTTTCCTTCGTCTCCCCATTGACTTCCTACAACTACTAATCTCATTTTTTACTTATCTCCTAATCGTTTAATAATATTACGAGCTACCCAAACACCATTTGCACCAGCTTGGGCAAGACCTCTAGTTAAGCCAGCGCCATCACCGCCGACATATAAACCATTAATTTTTGTTTCAAAATATTCATTAACTACTGGACGAGCAGAATAGAATTTAGCCTCAACCCCGTAGAATAAAGTATGTTCATTTGCAATACCTGGTGTAACATGATCAAGGGCTTCAATCATCTCAATAATTGATTTCATTGTATTATATGGCAATACAAGACCTAAATCACCTGGAACTGCTTCTTTTAAAGTTGGTTTTACAAAGCCTTCATCAAGCCGTTTTTGAGTTGTTCTTCGACCTTTTTTAATATCACCATAACGCTGAACGATAACTGAACCACAAGATAGTTGGTTAGCCAAACGAGAAACCTCATGCGCATATTCATTAGGGCGATTAAATGGTTCTGAGAACTTATGAGAAACTAATAAAGCAAAATTAGTATTATGACTTCCTAACTTCGGATCACGATAAGCATGACCATTAGCTAAAATAGTACCACTATGGTTTTCTACTACAACATAGCCACTAGGATTAGAACAGAAGGTTCTAACTTCTGTACCAACGGAAGCCCGGTAAATAAATTTACCCTCATAAAGATTTTTGTTAATTTCTTCCATAATGACATCATTTGTTTCAACCCGGACCCCAATATCAACTTGATTATGAGTAAGCTTAACTCCGTGTTCTTCACAAATATTTTGTAACCAAGTAGCACCATCACGACCAACACCCATAAAGACGTATTTAGCTTCTAATCTTTCTTCGCCAATAACAATACCTTTAATTGTGTCGTTCTCAATAATGACATCTGTTACTTCTGTTTTAAAACGCATCTCAATTTTATCTTTAAGATAATCGTAGATAGCCTTCATAATTTGAAGGTTGACCTCTGTGCCTAAGTGTCTAACCTCAGCCCGTAAAAGCTTTAAGCCTACGGCATAGCCTCTTTTTTCAATTTCTCTAACCTTATCAGTAGTTGGATTAGTAATTGATGTTGTAGCTCCGTATTTTAAGTTAATGGAATCAACATATTTAATTAAATCTAATACTGTATCACTAGGTAAGTAATCCGTCATCCAGCCACCAAATTCACTAGTAATATTGAACTTGCCATCACTATAGGCGCCAGCTCCGCCAAAGCCATTAGTAATAGAACAAGCTGGATAACAACCGGCTACCCCATTTTTATTAACTGGACATTTTTCTAGCTTATGTTCTAACACTGGACAATGTCTATGATAAATGTCAAGCCCCTTATCTACTAATAAAACCTTTAAATCAGGTCTTTTAGTTATTAATTCATATGAACTATAAATTCCGGCTGGTCCGGCCCCCACGATTATTACATCATACATAAAAAATCACCTACTATAATTATACTTTATCTAACTGGACTTTTCTACCTTATTTTTTACTTCTGATAGATAATTTATAATGTCCTTCATTCCATCTAAAACACTATTTTCTTTACGGGTTTGTAAAATAATATGTGGATGGATATACTTTAAAATTAAATTTTTATGGTTATTTAAAACGCTAAACCACAAATCTCCCCTAATTTGACTACTTTTTTCCTTATTCATTGTCAAAATAATCATTTTTAACTCATTGATATTAACATCTTCAAAACCAAAGGACTTAGCCATATTTTTAAAGAGCTTTTCATACATATATTCATACGTATCATCATCAATATAACCAAAACGATCCGTCAATTCAGCTTTGAGGTTATTAAATTCTTCCTTTGAAGCTAAGCTTTCAATTTTCTTGTGAACTTCAATTCTAATATCTTCATTTTGAATATAATTTTCATTAACAGTTAATGATAATAATGGCTTTTTAACTAGTGGGTTATTATCTGGTTTTGGTGGGGTTACATGATTAATTTCTTCATTTAAAATTTTCATATACATTTCAATACCAACTGACTCCACAAAACCTGATTGTTCCGCCCCTAATAAATCACCAGAACCTCTAATGGATAAATCGCGCATCGCAATCTTAAAGCCACTACCTAATTCATTAAATTCCTTAATTGCTTCTAGGCGTTTTTCTGCCTCTGGAGTTAGTAATTTATGTGGTTCATACATCAAATAAGCATAGGCAATTTTACTAGAACGACCTACCCTGCCTCTAATTTGATAAAGCTGAGCTAAACCAAGCCTATCAGCATCATTAATAATTAAGGTGTTAGTTTCTGGAATATCAATTCCTGTTTCAATAATCGTTGTACATACTAAAACATCATATTTTTTATAAATGAAATCATAAATTCTTTTTTCCAGTTCACTACTTTTTAATCGACCATGCGCAAAAACCACCCGGGCTCCTGGACAAAGCTTAGCAATTTCAATGGCCTTTTCTTCAATGTGAGCCACGTTATTATATAAATAGAATACCTGGCCATGACGCGCTAATTCCCGCTCAATGGCATCGCGAATAATAGAATTATTTTGTTCAATGACATAAGTTTGAATTGGATATCTATTTTTAGGCGGAGTTTCAATCATTGATAAATCCTTAATGCCAAGCATTGACATTTGTAAAGTGCGCGGAATTGGGGTAGCTGATAAAGTAATGCAGTCAACATTGACCTTCATTTCCTTAATTCTTTCTTTATGAACAACCCCAAAGCGCTGCTCCTCATCAATAATTAATAGACCTAAATCTTTAAATTTAATTTCTTTATTCAGTAATTTATGCGTGCCAATAATGACATCAATATTACCTGTCAATAACCCCTCTAGAACTTCCTTTTGTTTTTTACTAGAAACAAAGCGATTTAAGAGTTCAACCTTAACCCCATATTTACTCATCCGATCTAAAAAGGTGTGATAATGTTGATCAGATAAAATCGTAGTTGGACATAAAAGGGCCGCTTGCTTACCTCCTAAGACCGCCTTAAAGGCCGCTCTTAGAGCTACTTCCGTTTTACCATAACCAACATCACCACAAATTAATCTATCCATTGGCACACTGCGCTCCATATCATGCTTAACTGCTTCGATGGCTTGTTTTTGATCAGGAGTTAGTTCGTAAGGAAAATCATTTTCAAACTCTAATTGCAGTGGATCATCCGGTGGGAAAGCAAAACCAGTCGTTTTTTCTCTTTTAGCATATAAGGCTATTAAACGTTCTGAAATATCTCTAACCTTTTTCCGAACCTTTTCCTTCGTTTTAGCCCAAGCTGTACCGCCTATCTCATGCATTTGAATGCCTTCTACATCATATGAGGCATATTTCATAATACTAGAAATATTTTCTACTGGTACATATAAACTAGAGTTATTAGCATACTCGCAATAAATGTAGTCTCTTTTAACCCCGGCATTAATTAAAGTTTTAATACCTAAATATTTGCCAATACCATAGTCATAATGAACAATATAATCACCAATTTTTAATTCATCATATTTATTAATTTTAATAGAATTTTTATAAATTGATTTATAACGCGGATTTTTCTTATTACTACTTGGCGTTTGCATAAGGGAGGTTTCATTTAAAATATAAATATCTTCTGCCTTAAATTTAACACTTGGTAAATTTTTATTAGTAAAGAAAATGGTACTAGAATCCTTAGGGGCGTAAATAGGACCTTCATTATAAAATATTTCATGCTCAAATAAGCTTTTCTTCAGCTTTTCAATTAAATTTTGATTACTGGTCGCTATTAAGATTTTTCTAATTCCTTGATGCTTACCTAATTCTTTATTAATAGCTTCCTCGTTGCCACAAAAATAGGTAATTTCATCATGATTAAAGGAAAAATCTAAATCACCTATACTTTTAGCACCCTCAATTAAAATATCTGGACTATAGCTACTAAGATTAATATAGGGTTCTAATTTAGAAATATAATTACCACCTAAACGTCCTTCATATTCTGATAAATCAAGTAGCATGTTTTGATAAATGTCTCTAATTTTTCCTGCATCTATAAAATATAATTTTTTGTTTGTAGCATAGGAAAAAATACTAGTAGCTTCATCATGAAAAAACGCATCATAACGCATTAATTTGACTGTATTTTCTCTCAAGGTTAAATCCTCAATATCTTTATCAATCTGATTAATTTCTAGTTCAGATAATAAATTATTTTCTTTAAAATAAGTAATATTATTAATGGCCTCTTTGACTTCTTCATCCGTATAAGTCATTTCACAAACCGGCTTAATAACGATTTCTGCTATTTCAGCAAAGGAACGTTGATTATCTGGATTAAAGTATTTAATAGAATCAATCTCGTCATCAAAAAAGTCAATTCTAATGGGATTGTCCTGACCAAAAGGGAAGATATCTAAAATAGAACCACGTTTAGAAAAATCACCCGTTTTTAAAGTCGTGTAATTAAATTTATAGCCCGCAATAACAAGTTTTTGAATTAAATCATCCCGTTTGATTTCCATACCCTTTTTAAGGGTAAAAATATAACGTTTAAAGCTCTCAACAGGAAATTCACGTTTTAAGATGCCATTAGTGTTTGTAATAACAACATACTTACCACTATTTAAAAGTGAGGTCATTGTCTCTAAGCGTTCATAGACAAAATCACCTGAACTAGACAACATTTCCGCCGTAATAAGCTCATCAGCCGGGAAGAAAAGAACTTGATTAAATGGTAAATATTTAATTAAATCATCGTAATAAGTTTGTGCCTCTGACAAAGTTGGGAGAACGACAAAAATAGTATTATCATTAGTAAGATAATCTAGAATAATGAGTAGCTCATTAATTTCTGTATTGGACTTACCAATTTTAATACCTGACTTATGAATTAAATCCTTAAAGGGGTACAAACTTGCATAATACAAATATTCATCCATATTATAAAACTCCTTAACGAACATCAAAAAGTGAGCCTAAGACTCACTTCTTACTATATTTTGAAGCTATTTTGTTAAATGGAACGCCTAAAATAAATTCTTCAATCGCTAAATTAGCTTCCTTAACTGCTTCTTCAATTAATGGAATTTCCTCCTCCTTAAAGTGACCTAAAACATAACTTGCTACATCAATTAAAGGATTGCGGGAAATACCAATTTTAATTCTTTTAAAACCTTGGGTGCCAGTGTGTAAAATGATATTTTTAAGACCATTATGACCACCACTTGAACCATCACTTCTCAGTCTAACCCGACCTACTGGACTATCTAAATCATCACAAATTACTAAAACATCTTCAATATCAACCTTATAGTAATTCATGACTGCACTAACAGCTTCACCTGATAAATTCATGTAGGTTGTTGGCTTAATTAAAATGATGCGTTCCCCATTTTTGGTAAAACTAGCTAAATAACACTTAAGCTTTTTTTCTTCCTTAAAAACCAAATTATGCGTATTAGCATAATAATCTAGGCAAATAAAGCCTAGATTATGCCTAGTGTTAGCGTAAGCTTCGCCAATATTGCCTAAACCTACAACTAACTTCATTATAATAATTCTTTCTTTGATTTGTCGTATGTATACATGAATAAACCAGATAATGGTTCATCTGATAAAATACGCATAATACCATGACCAAGTAAAGAACCAACAGATACAACTTTAATCTTTGGAATTCTCTTTTCTTCTGGTAAGCAAATAGTGTTAGTAATAACTAATTCTTTTAAGCAAGAATTTTGAATTCTTTCTACAGCTGGATTAGATAATACACCGTGGGTACAAGCAGCAAATACTTCTTTAGCACCAGCCTTCTTTAAAGCTTCAGCACCAGCAGTTAAAGTACCAGCTGTATCAACCATATCATCAACTAAGATACAAGTTTTACCAACAACATCACCTAATATATTCATAACCTCTGCTTTATTAGGTTCTGGTCTACGTTTATCAATAATAGCAATTGGACATTCTAAAACCTTAGCAAATTCTCTTGCTCTTGTAACACCACCATGGTCTGGAGATACAACAATAGTATCCTTACCATCTAAATGTTCATCAATAAAGTAGTTAACTAAAATAGGTAGACCTAAAAAGTTATCAATTGGAATATCAAAGAAACCTTGAATTTGAGCAGCATGTAAATCCATCGCAATAACTCTATCAGCGCCAGCTGTTTGTAATAAATCAGCAACTAATTTAGCAGAAATTGGTTGACGTGATCTAGCCTTACGATCTTGTCTAGAATAACCATAATATGGAATAACCAAATTAATAGTTTTGGCAGATGCTCTCTTTAAAGCATCGCACATAATTAAAAGTTCCATTAAATGCTCATTAACAGGAGCACTAGTTGGTTGAATTACAAAAACATGATGTCCTCTAACTGTTTCATTAATGTTGACATTAATTTCACCATCAGCGAAATGTAAAACATCACAACTAGATAATTCAATCCCAATTGATTTAGCAATTTCCTCTGCTAAAGGGCGATTAGCAGATAAACTAAATAATTTAACTTTTTTACCTAACAAAATAGACATTTATTTATCCTCCTAAAACCAAAGTGTATTATAGCAAATTTTTTATTAAATAGCACTATTTTTTCAAATTTTTATTAGTAAGTAAGCCTTTTCTTTACAATTAATTACCATTTGTCAATTTAGTAAGACAAATAAAACAATCTGGAAATGCCTTTTTGATGGTTTCTAAATCACTTATCTTAAAAGAATAGCGAGTTGGACCACTACCACTTTGATAAGTTATAACGCCTAAAGCATTTAATTTATTTACAAAGTCTTGATATTTTTTATTTTGCAATGCCGGAGCCTCTAAATCATTAAAAAGACCACCTGGTATGCTGCAATCACTAGTTAAATCTTTAACTACTAGATTAGTTGTATCATTGGCTTCTAAAAATTTGTAATTATCATATATCTCTTTCGTACTTAAACCAAAATTAGGCTTAATTAAAATTAGAGATAGCTCCTTAATTGGAGCAATAAACTCTAGCTTTTCCCCACGACCACTACAAATAGCGGGACGCGAATAAAGACAAAAATTATTATCTGAACCCAATTGATTAGCCAAATTAGTTAATTCTTCTAATTTCAAATGCAAATTAAAGAGTCGGTTTAACCCTCTTAAACAAGCGGCTGAATCACTGCTACCTCCCGCTAAACCAGCAGCTAGGGGAATACTTTTTCTTAAGTAGATACTGACACCTTGCGTTAAGTTATACGTCGTTTTAAAAAGCTCTAGAGTTTTTAACAAGATATTATTTTCAATTGCTACATTACTATAAATTGTATCCTTTTCGCCAAAAGTAAAAATTAAATCATCAGCCAAATCTAAAGGCACCATTAAAGAATTAATCGGGTGATAACTACCTTCTGCTGGGAAAACCCGTAGCGTCAAATTAATTTTGGCATGAGCCTTTTCATAAACATTAGTTAATTTAAGTAATTCATCAGCTAAATTAACAATATCTAAAATACTAAGCTCTTCGGCACGGATACTAGGCTTAAAACCAAGGTTATCATAGGCTTTAGTAATAACATCAGAACTAAATTTATCCTTAAGATTATTATGGAGCGTTTTTCTTTTTTGTCTAAAAATTAATTTATTAATCATAAAGAAATATTCTTCACTGATTGGTGTTAGCTTGTTTTCACGAGGAACTAAACTAATTATGGCACTACTTACCTTAGGAATCGGATAAAAGCTCGTATTAGGAACGACAAAGCATTTATGTGTAACAAATAAATAGTTTAGATACACAGTTAAGGAATTATAATCCTTATTGTTTTCTAAGGAAGTGTAGCGATCTGCCACCTCTTCTTGTACCATGAATAAATATTTAGCAACTTCTAAGTTCTCTTCAATTAACTTAAGCATAATAGGAGTAGTAATATAATATGGTAAATTACCAACTACATAAACGCTTTGACAACTAGAACCATACTTTTCAATATCTTTCTTAATATTGGCAGTTAAAATATCACAATTTTTTAGAATAAAATTAGGATCGGGAATTTCTTTTTGAAGTAGTTTAATTAAGTCTTTATCTATTTCATAAGCGAGTAAACATTTAGCCTTTTTAACCAGTTTTTTAGTTAAAGCTCCACGTCCAGGACCTATTTCAATTACAAGAGCATCATCAATTGGTCCTAAGTTAGTAATAATATCATCAATAACCTTTTGATTGGTCAAAAAATTCTGACCAAATTCCTTTTTTGCCTTAATTTCCATATTCTTCTAAAAGCTCCTTAACTTTCTCTTCTGTAATACCAAAGCTATTAAGCCGGTTTATCAAGGTTTTCGTATTGGGATTGCCTATATTTAACCGACTGGCCAAATAAGCTCGTCTATTACTAGCCTGTTCTTGATCAGCTAACCCTAATGCAATTAATTTCCTTAAATCCCAAAATTTAAAAGTAGAACTATTGGTATAAACATTGGCTAAGGCAGCTTTAATAGCTGCTTCACTAGCATGTTCGACGCCAACTTTACGTTTATTTTTACTAATACAAACATTTTTAGGAATAAATGCTTCCTTAGCTTGGGGACAAACCTCTTTAATCTTTTTTCTTATCCGTTCGCCAGGGTAATCAGGATCTGTAAAAATAATAATTTCGTTATCTTTACTATAGGTAGCTAAAAGTTTTAAGGTTTCTGGACTTATTTCACTACCATTAGTTGTAATAACTATACTGGTGGGATAGATTTTTTTGATTAAAGCGTAATCATGTATGCCTTCAACAACAATTATATCCATTATATCATCCTTCAAAATAATAAATTCTTTGTACTTCCTTATAGCTAGAAGCAGCTAGGGCACTAATAACTTTAGAATATTCTTCTAAAGCCACAATTTTATTATCTGGTAAGAGAATCTTAATACTATCTTTCCCCTTACTAGTTAAATACGCCACTGCCGAAACTCTTGATTCATAATAATAATATCTTTTATCCTTATAAGGTAGAACTTGACTCAAATTGGTATTTTCCTCTAATTCAATATAAGAGAAAAGATGTCTATTTTCTAAAGCATTGGCAAATTTGTTTAAAATTGGATCACTTGATTTTAAAAGTTGCTTAATAAAACCATTGACATAAGAATCATCAATTTCAATATAATTTTCTATATTATTACTATTCTTAATAACCTGTAAAAAATCTTCTAAATTAGCGTTAATTTTAACATTTTGTTCTGTCAAATCCTTAATGCGAAGATAAATTGTTTCAAGCAACAATTCATAAGCTCTTGCTACTGGGTGATAATAGACTTGGAAATACATGTGATACCGACTCATTAAATAAGATTCCACTGAATGCAGTCCCGAAGCCCTAACTAAAACTTTATCCTTCGTAACAATTAAGCTTCTTAATAACCGGTTGCGATCAATAGTACCATAAGTTGCCCCTGTAAAATACGCATCCCTAGCTAAATAATCTAACCGATCCACATCTAATTGACTAGAAATTAATTGCTCCACTAATTTATAAGGCGATTTTTTTCTAATTATATTAGCTACATCTAGGGGATTTATTTGATAATTAAGCAAAATTTGATAAATGTCACCCGCCGGAAAAGTTATTATCCGAGCTGACATTTCCTCATGCGCTACATCTAAAATATTTTCAAAAGCATGAGAATAGGGACCATGACCAACATCATGAAGTAAAGCCGCACATAAGAATAAAACTTGTTCATATTCACTTAAGTTTGTTTTAGCCCCTTCTACCTTTTCCAATACTAAGTTAGCCATTTGGTAAGTCCCAAGGGCATGACAAAAGCGCGAATGTTCTGCCGTTTGGAAAACCATACAAACACCACTTAATTGCCTAATTCTTCTTAGTCTTTGAACTTCTTTACTATCGATTAGCTTAGCTATTACCTCTAAGTCAACTTCAATATATCCATAAAGGGGATCTCTAAACACTTTTGTGCGTGGAAGAGTTTTAAACATCTTATCAGCTCTTTTCTTTTACTCCTTCATTTTATCTTAAATTCATTTAAAAGCAAGTTTTAAACGTAAAAATATTTGTAAAATAAAACAAAAGTGCTATAATTATTGTGGAAAGAAAGGAAAAGTATTATGAAACAAATTTTAATTGAAACAAGTGCTAGACACGTTCATGTAACTGAAGAAGCTTTAAAAGTATTATTCGGACCAGAAGCTAAATTAGAAGTAAAGAAGATGCTATCTCAACCTGGTCAATTTGCATCTTGCCAAAAGGTTAAGGTTGTTGGACCTAAGGGTGAATTAAATTGTTCTATTTTAGGACCTGAAAGAAACCATAACCAAGTTGAATTATCATTTACAGATTGCCGTACTATCGGTGTTACTGCTCCAGTAAGAGAATCTGGTGATATTAAAGGTAGTGGTGCTTGCAAATTAGTTGGACCATGTGGCGAAGTTGAACTTGCTGAAGGTGTTATCGTAGCAAAACGTCATGTTCATATGACTCCTGAAGATGCTGAAGAATTCGGTGTTAAAAATGGTGACATCGTTGCTGTTAAGGTTGTTAACGAAACTGGTCGTAAATTAGTATTTGAAGATACAGTTGTAAGAGTATCAAAAAATTATGCATTAGCTATGCATATTGATACTGATGAATCTAATGCTGGTGCTTTAGCTGGCGTTATTTACGGCGAATTAGTTAAGTAATATCTATATAATGTAAAAAGCGTGATTATCCTTTGTGAAAATCACGCTTTTTCTTTAACTACTATTCATCCTTATAAATAACAAAGGAAACTCCACCATAAGACTCATTGTAAACCTTAAGATGTAAATCGAAAAAATCTAGTGTTTTTTGAACAATTGACATACCTAAACCAAATACACCCTTTGAACCTTTCTCATAGGGCTTAAAATTCGTATTTAAAAATTTTTCTTCAATTGGTTCGCCATCATTATATATGGTAATCTTATTGGACTTAGTTTCAATTTTAATTGTCGTTTTAGCATAACGTAAGGCATTATCGACAATATTTTCTACGACAGTATCTAAATTTTCCCGATACCCCTCAAAGAAACAAGTTTCTAAATTTAAAACAAACTTAATACTAGATTTTACCTTGTGATTGTTAACAACTTCTTTAACCACTTCCATCATATCTACTTGTTCAAAAGGACGATCCTTATTTAAATATTCCAAACGATTATATTGGAGAAGTTGGTTGACTTTCGATTTTAGTAAATCCGCTTGTTTAACTATTACACTAGCATCTTCTTTAGAGATAACCCCATCTACTATAGCCTCAGCATAATTTTTTATAACGGCAATTGGAGTTTTAAAATCATGGCTGATATTTTGTAACATTTCCCTTTTTGTAGTTTCATTATCTTTAATTTCAATTCTTAAATCCTCTATACTTTCAGATAATTCTCTAATTTCATCATCACCATCATCTAAATAAGCTTTTTCATATTTATTCTTATTCATTGATGTAATATGATCTTGTAAATTCTTAATTCTTTTAACAAAGTGATTTACCCAAATAGAAGAAATAGAAGCCAAGATAATTAAGGCAGCTGTAATAACAATAATGATATTAAAAACAACTCGCTTAATAAAAGTTTCGTTATATGTATCATCAACCAAGAAAATAATAAAATTTTTAGTGTCTTGGTCAATAGCACAGGAATAATATATTTCTCCAGCCGAAGAGGTTGAATAGACATTGTTTCCTTCTTTAATTTGAGCTAAAAATTGATTAATTTCGGTTGCTGGTAAAATTTGTTCCTCAACTTGAATTTGTCCTGGTTCAAAAGCTGTGACTAAAGAGTTATTTATATAAATACCCTGAATAATCCCTAGATTAAAGCTTTTATTGTCTCCTTGAATATAATTCATTTCATCTTTATTAACAATTTCACCTTTTTGCCAAAGCGGAGAAGTTATTCTAACATAATTATCAATCCGATAGAAAGTTTCTTGAATGGCAATGTTTTTTAAGGCCAAGACAAGAATAATAATTATAATGCAAAAAATAATTACTATACTTGAGAAAAAGAGCAAGAAAACTTTAGCCGAAATACTTCTTTTGATTGGTTTTACTTCTACCATAATAGACGATACCCATACCCATAAATTGTTTCAACGTTAATATTAGGCATCTTAGCCCGTAAACGGCGTAAAAGGTCATCAACAACTCGATCACTACCATAATATTCATCGCCCCAAACATGCTCAATAATTTGTTCTCGCGATAAAGCCTTATTCTTATTTTCTAAAAGAAAGCATAATAAATCATATTCCTTTGAGGTTAAAACAATAACCTCATCATTATTAAATACACGTCGCTTATCAAAATCAATTACATAATTAGCATAATTAACCAGATTACTAGAATGATCTTTATAACATCTTTCTAAGACTTTTTTTATCCTGAGCATTAATTCTCGCATATTATATGGTTTAGCTAAATAATCATCTGAGCCTAATTCTAACCCCATAATCTTATCAATGTCTTGATCACGAGCTGAGGTAAAAATAATCGGAGTATCAGGTCTTACCTCTTTAATTTTTTTAATTAAATCATAACCTGAAATGACACCGGGTAACATAATATCTAATATCCAAAGATGAAAATCTTCGTTGATTTTTTTTAAGGCATCTTCTCCATTATTAAATATTTTATATTGATAGCCTTCATTCTCTAAATATTTCCCAATTAATGCTGCTAGATTCTTTTCATCTTCTACAACGGCAATATTAAACATTTTATCACATCCTCATTATTCATATTCATTTATATTATACCTTTAAAAGTGATAAAGGACAACCTTTTAATAAGGTTGTCCTTTATCTGGGAGAGTTATAGTTTGCTTATGAAAAAGATATCTATCATTATATTAAGGGAGAGTGATAGATAAGTGTCCTCTTACAAGGACACACGTATTCTATCATATCTATTTTTTAAAATCAAGCACTTAAAATGAGAATATAAATGAAAATAATACTGAAAATAACTAATTGTAAAATCAACTTAATTTAATGTTTTTTTAAGTGCTGCTTTATATTGCTATAAAACAAAATATATAAGTATTGATATTTCTTTTAAAAAACAAAAAGAAGTGTTAAACACTTCTAGTTGTCATCATACATATCTTCAAAATCATCCATATAGTCGTTATACTTATCTTCATCGAAGTCATCAGAATCATCCTCATGATAACGTTCAAGGATATCACCATTATCATCACGCTCTAAATCGTCGTCTTCATCCTCTTCTTCGTCATCTTCGTCTTCATCTTCATAATCATCATAATCTTCATCTTCTTCTTTTTCTTCTTCATCGTCGAAGGTTAAGATGTTATCCTCTTCTTTATCTAAGTCTAAGTCCTCAGCTGTATTAAATTCTGAACCATCTTTGTCATACATGGCCAATGGTTGTCTATCTTTTAAATCCCATTCTTCTTCACCCATATAAACAAATCTAGCACTAGTGGTAATGTCAAGGTAAAGTTGAGTCTTGTATTCATTATCTTTATCTTCAATTCCCTTAGCTTCTAATGTTTTTTGAGTTAAGTCATGGATATTCATTTTTCCATTATTGTTTTCTAGAATACTAATTGCTGTATCTAGCATTGATAATTCTTGGTAATTTGGCATGTTACCCCTCCAATTTCGCTACATATTTTAATCTATTTTGCTCGTATTTGCAAGATATTTGAGCCAAATTTTATGTTGACTTAGCTTTTCTTGACCAACAAACAAACTATATTTAATATAGATACCCTTCATTGTTTGTTTAACAGCTTCTGTATAGACAAAAAAATCCATCTGTAAATCAAATTCATCTGTTAAAGTTGTTTTAGTTATTTTGTTAGGTAGAAATAAAATTTCTTGCTTTATTTGCCCTTCTCTAACTAACTTAATACCTTCAGTTAAAGGAATAAAAGAATTTTTAGTTTGATTGTCCATAAAAGAAATTGTTTCATTATCGCGAACAAAATCAACCTCTTTTTCAATTGTTTCTTCATCAACTATCGTACGAAAAATTAGTCTCATTTATACTCTCTTCTGCCTTCTAAAGCTTTAAGCAAGGTCATTTGATCGGCATATATTAAATCTTGACCTACTGGTAAACCATAAGCAATTCGAGAAACGCGAACATCCGGAAAATTTACTAACAATTCTTTAATATATCTAGCCGTTGTCTCACCTTCTAAGGTAGCATTAGTGGCTAAAATAACCTCTTTAATATCTCCTTTTTTAACTCGTTCAATTAAAGAATCAATATTTAAATCTTGTGGGCTAATTCCTTTAGAAAAGGTAATCGCCCCATTTAAAACATGATAAAGACCCTTGTACTCATCTAATTTTTCCATGCTTAAGACGTCTCTTTCCTGTTCAACAACCATAACAATGGAATGATCGCGGCTAGTATCTTGGCAAATAGGACATAAATCGTCCTCAGCCAAATTGCCACAAACTGAACAATGTCTAACATCATTCTTTACACTTTCTAAATTTTTAACAAATTCCTCAACCTCTTCTTGTTTCATTTCATTTAAAACATAAAAGGCATATCTTTCAGCCGTCTTTTTACCTACACCCGGCAGGAGAGCAAAGGAATCAATCAAATTTAAAATACTTTGGGGGTATTTAAACATTAAAAGCCAACACCACCAAGCATACTTGCATAAGGTCCCATGATTTTTTCAGTTTCGGCATCAATTTGCTTAAAAGCATCATTAATAGCTGAAACAATAGCATCCTCAATCATAGGGATATCTTCTTTACCTTCAAAGGCATCTTGATCAATTGTAACTTTAACAACTTCCCGACTACCCTTTACTTCAACACTACAAATACCACCAGATTTACCAATGAAAGTAGAATTTTGTAACTTTTCTTGGGCTTCTTGTAATTGCTTTTGCATCTTTCTAATTTTCATCATCATTGCTTGGTTCATTTTTCATTACTCCTTTATTTCTAATTTGTCACCAAAAATATTCTCTAATTTAGTTAAAATGGGATCTTTTTCTTGGGCAATTACCATTTTAACTGGTTTTTTAACGGGTATTATTATATTATTCAAAACAGGTTTTTCAATACCCTGATCATATTTATTTTTAAAATCATCTCTAATTTGTCGCCAGATATTTTGTGGGAGAGCAATAATTTTTTCAATTGTCTCAATTTGGTTATGAACAATTTCATACATTTGCATATAATTTTCGTATTTCATAACCCGATTACAAAAACCTTCATCTTGCAAAACAAAGATAATTGCATTACTACTAACTGCCACAACCTTACCATACTTTAAGATAGAAACAGCCAAAATATCTTGATACTTAATTTGTAACAATGGCCATTCTTTGTTAAACTTTTCCCGCGTTTCTTTAGAAGCATTATTTAAAATTTCATTAATCTCACTAATAGAAACATACTCATCACCACTACTAACCTTATCACTTATTTCTTTTAATGTTTGCGTATTAATCGGATTTACATTAATGGCTGGAGTGGCAGGTCTCTTATTTAAATCGGCTTGTAATTTTTCAACTATGGCTTCTAAATATTTTATTTGATCATAAATGGAATTTTCTTGTTTTATTTTTGTATCACTCATTTTTAATAAGCAAAGGTCTAAATAGGATCTTTTTTGATTAGAAAATTTCATTTGATTAGTCGTATCATTTAATAAATCTAACCATGAGAAAGTTAAAGTTTTTCCTAAATCATCAGCTAATTTTTTAAATTCTTCATTACTAAAGATAGCTTTACTTTGAGAGTTTATACCTGTTTTATAAAGCAAAATATCGCGTAAAAACAGGATTAAATCGCTAGTAATCTTATCAATTTCTTTACCAGAATCGTAAAGATCAGATACTAAATCAATAGCTTTTTCTGATTCACCAGCATAAATAAGCTTAGTCAATTCTAAAAGACTCGTAGCTGAAACATTGCCACTAACTTCAAAGACATCGTTAGCTTCAATTGGTTTGTTGCCAACATAAGATATAACCTGGTCTAAAAGACTTAAGGCATCTCGCATACCACCTTCAGCTAAAGTAGTTATTTCTCTTAGTGCCTCATCAGAAACAGCAATTTTTTCCTCTTCACTTATTTGTTTTAAGCGATTAAAAATACCTGTACTAGAAATAGCTTTAAAATCAAAACGTTGACACCTTGATAAAATAGTTTCTGGTATTTTATAAGGTTCCGTTGTACATAGAATAAAAACAACATATTTAGGCGGTTCCTCTAAGGTCTTAAGCAAAGCATTAAAAGCCGCATTACTTAACATATGAACCTCATCTATAATATAGACTTTATATCTAGCACTAGATGGTAAGAATTTAACACTATCTCTTAAGGCTCTAATATCATCCGCACCATTGTTAGAAGCCGCATCAATTTCAATTACGTCAGGATTAGTTCCACTTTGTATAGTTTTACAAACCTCACAGGTTTGACAGGGAGTTGGAGTAGGTCCATTTTCACAATTGATTGCTTTGGCAAAAATTTTAGCTAAGGTTGTCTTACCCGTCCCTCGCGGACCACAAAAGAGGTAAGCGTGGGCAACCTTATCATTAACTATGGCATTTTCTAAGGTCTTAACAATAGGCTTTTGATCAACAACCTCACTAAAAAGTTGCGGTCGATAAGCTCTATATAACGCTACATAAGACATATATTCCTCCTCAAACTAAAACATAAATTGATCTAACTCCACTAGCATCCACATTAGAATAATAGGTTAAAAAAACTTGTGAATTAGCCATTAAATCTGTTACTGTTGTTGCAACACCATCCGGGTCTAAATCAATTCCTACATATTTATAACTAGCACTTACTAAATCTGAACAATACTTTTTAGAATTTTTATTGGCGATAAAACTATAGTTATAACTTTGACCATAAAAATTAAGACCATTGATAAAAGCTCTAAAACGATTAGTAAAACTAGTTTTAACGCGATAAACCATAAATTCTTTATAGCCACCATTTAAAAAGTAATAAGCTGATTGCACATTAGCAGTAATATCATTACCAAAGCCAGTAATTTCATAGGTATCGCCGGCTGAAAAATTTACCTCATTAGACTGATAGGGAAAAGCACAAAAGGCCGCATGTCCACCAACATAGTACTCTATTCCTTGTTTAATAACCGGAAAATCAATAGCAGCTTCTCTTGTACAAATAATATCACCCATATAGCCTGGATAATTTTTACTTCCAACCTGAGTGGTGGTTGGTTTATCTAGCACAAAATCGGCTTTGACTTCATAATATTTAGTTTTTTCTGTACTTTTTTCGGGAATTAGGGTGGCTGATTTAATAAAGTTTGCTACTTCTAAATCAATTTTTATATTCTCAATTCCTGAGCCAATAGTTGCCCAAATAATAAAGCACAACAAACCAGTTAAAATGAGACCTATTATTTTTTTCATAGTAGTATTATAGCAAATATTAGCTAGAAATTATAGTATTTTTCTAATATTTCACCGCAAAAAGAAAAATATAATTTTTACAAAAAGTAAAAAAAAAAAGGCCTAAGCCTTTCATTTAATCTAGGTTTGATAACAACAGCCCTTTGGTCGCCTTCGCCTTCAGATTCAGTATAAACATCACGCCAATCTGCTAGTTTCTCATGAATGACATGTCTTTCATAAGAATTCATCGGAGCCAATTTAGCTGGTATTTTAGTCCGCGCTACTTCTTTTGCGGTTTTAGTAGCTAAAATTTCTAAACGCGAATCCTTATGAGATTTATAAGAACCAATATCCAAAGTTACAATTAGTCTTTCAGGTGAGTAATTAGAAATTAAGTTTCTAACTAAGGTTTGTAATGCTTCTAGGCATCTACCATCATGACCAATCAAAAGAGAGTTTTCTGAACTTTCTACTAAATAGTGAATCTCTTTTTCGCCGCCAACAGTACGAGTTTCAATTTGATATTTGATTCCCATTACTTTAAGAATATTTTCAATATATCTTCGACCTTCTAAGGCTAAATTAACGTCGATTAAAGCTTCACAATTTAAACCTTCAGCAATTTCACCTAAAGTATTGATGAAAATCTTATTAGCAGGAACGCGTAAAATAGCTTGCGCCTTTTCCATAACTTCAGCTTCTGTTTTACCTACAACTTGAATTTGTCTTTTCATTATTAGATACTCTCCTTCTTCATCTTATAGTAAGCCCGTTCATTCATTTTTCGACCAATATAAGATTGGAAGATTTGATAAATGGCACCAATCAACCAATAGATACCTAAAGCAGTAGAACTTAAAGCAATAAAGAAGAACATAACTATCATAACAATATTCATAATCTTCATTTGCTTTGCTTGATCATTAGCCTTAGGATTATAAGTTGTCTTTTTCATATAAGATGGTTTTCTTTGAGCTAATTTTTGACTTAAGAAAGTAATGCCTGCATATAAGATGGCAATAGCAACACACAAGATTCTATCTTGGATGGCACCAACTGTAGCAGATGTTCCATTTAATTCAAAAAAGCCAAATAATTTAGTATCAGCTAAAGCAAATTTACCATAACTTTCAATTAATACACCATTTCCCGCATCCACAACTTGAGTTAAATTAATTCTTCTAACAACCTCATACATAGCTACGAAAATAGGGAATTGAATAAACATAGTAAATACACAGCCTAATGGGTTGAATTTATATTTTTTATAAATCAACATCATTTCTTGTTTCATTTTTTGTTGGCTAGCTTCATCTTTTCTAAAAGCATATTTCTTTTGCAATTTGTCCATTTCTGGTTGCATTAATTGCATTTTAACAGAAACACCATTTTGTCTTGAATAAATTGGCCAAGCTACAGTTCTAATAATAATAGTAGTAAAGACAATACCCCAAATATATGAGTTACCTAAAGCTTTACCAATAGAACTACATAACCAAGCAAATGGATAAGACAAAATAGAAACAGGCCAACCCCAAAAGCCATCCCAAAAACTTTGGAAATGGAATTCAGCACCCCAAGTCGTATAAACATGGCTATACCAATAATTTGAACTTGTTCTACAGCTTGTTAGGCTTACTAATAACAAAGAAATTACAAAAACAGCTGCTATCTTTAACCAATTTTTGTAAAAAAATAGTTTCACTGGTTTTCTCCTTGTTTTACTAATCTTTTCATTGATTTAAAAAATATTTTTTCTAAATCGCCAAATTTTATTTCTTGAATTTTTGGCTTTGCAATTAAAAAATAATCAAAATTAGCAGGGTTATTTTTGCTATATGCTAAAAATAACATCCGTAATCTTCTTTTGACCTTATTACGACAAACTGCATTGCCTATTTTTTTTCCGACACTAATCGCATAACGAAAATGGCTGGTTTCAGGATTTTTAAACAAAAAAAGTCTAAAGTACTCATTACTTATGCTTTTCTTATTATCTAATATTCTTTCAATTTCTTTTGCTTTCTTTATGCGAAATTCTTTTTTCATAGAACTCCTTATAAATAAAAAGGGGCAACCAAAAAAAGTTTTTTCTAGTTGTCCCGGTATTTTTTATTTATTAAGTTAAACTGTTAATCTTTTTCTACCTTTTTGACGGCGACGTGCTAATACTTTACGACCATTTTTAGAAGCCATACGAACACGGAATCCATGCGTAACTTTTCTTTTACGTTTATTAGGTTGATATGTTCTTTTCATTGATATAACCTCTCTTTCTTTTTGAAACCATGCTAAATAATGATAACAAATTAAACTTCTAGTGTCAAGTTAAATTTTATTTTTTTAAACATTCTATTACAAGATATGTTTTTTTAATACGGAGGCAAAGCAAACTAGGCTAAAAAGCAGCTCTGCTGTAAGTGATAAACAAAAGTTATCAACCATCTACTAGCAAAAAAAGTGGATTATTTTTTCTTTAATTGTGGATAAGTTATCCACTGTAAAAACGCACTGTGGAAATGTGGATAAGTGGCTTTTTTTCCTATAAAATATAGGTTTTTTACTATAGTTATCCACATTTTTTGTAATTTTTTTAATTTTTTTAGTGTAGTTATCCACATTTTTTGGTGGATAACTTTTAGTTGATATTTCCTTTTTTTGTGTTATTATATGTCTCGCCTAAGGAGTGATATAGTATGCAAAACACCTATCAAGACCTGTGGACCAAAACTAAAGATTATTTAGCAACTTGCTTTAACGAGACGACCTTTAATGATACTTTTGCTAAGGTTTGTGATGTCGTTAAGTTTCAAAATAATGTAATTTATGTTTTAGTACCAGATAATTATATAAAAACCAAAATTAATCATATGTACATTGAAAAGATTAATGCCGTTTTAAATACTTTTACAACCGAAAAATTAAAATTTAAGTTTGTTTGTGAAAATGAGATTAAAAAGGAAGAAACGCCAATTTCAACTAATAATCGTTTATATTTAAACCATTTAAATGAAAATCATAGCTTTGAATCCTTTGTTGTTGGTGAATCTAATAACTTTGCTTACCGAATTTGCTTAAATGTTGCTGAACAACCAGCCTTCATTGCCAACCCACTTTACATTTTTGGAGGGGTTGGACTAGGAAAAACTCACCTAATGCAAGCGATTGGTAACTATATATTAGATAAGGATCTTAATAAAAAGGTTCTTTATGTCCAAGCTAACGATTTTATCGTTGATTACTCTAAATCAACCCAAAGTGGCAATATGGATTCTTTTAACGAAAAATATGATGATTTGGATTGTCTATTAGTTGATGATATTCAAATGCTTGAAATTGGAAAAAAATCTCAACAAGAATTTTTTAAATTATTTAACGATTTAATTAATCGAAAAAAACAAATTGTTATTACTAGCGATTGTCCAGCTAACCAATTAAAAGGTATTATGGAACGTCTAACGTCCCGTTTTGCTCAGGGCATGACAGTTGATATTAAACGGCCAGATTTAGAACAAAGAGTTAATATCTTAAAACGCAAAGCCTTAGAATTAACACCTAAAAATATTCCAGATGATGTTTTATACTTCATTGCCCAAAACTTCACTGATAATATTAGAGAACTTGAGGGCGCCCTAAATCGGGTTATTGGTCATAGCGATGTTTGTAATTACAATAATATTACCCTAGATAAAGCTAAAGATGCCTTAGAAGCTTTATTAGCTTATAAGAAAAGCAATGTGGATACCAAAGAAAATCATGATGATTTATTAAGTATTATTGCTGATTTTTATGGAATTAGCGTTAATGACATTCTTTCGACTAAACGCAAACAAAACTTTGTATTACCAAGACACATTGCTATGTATATTCTAAAACAGCATTATAATTATCCTTATGCCAAAATCGGCGTAATTTTAGGTAATCGTGATCATACAACTATTATGAATGGTTGTAATAAAATTGAAAGTGAAATTAATTCGAATAAAGAACTTAAAATGGCTGTTGAAACAATTTTGAAAAAAGTGAATAAGTAGAGTTATCTACTTTTTAATCCACCTAAAATATGCTATAATTTTAAGCGTAGTTAAGGGAAAATTTAAACTTATCCACTTATCCACAGTCATAATAACAATAATAATATAATAATTAATAATAAATATTTGGAGGCTCATATGAATTTTACAATTGATCGGGAAGTACTTTTAGAAAAATTAAATATTATTAGCCATGGTTTACCTTCTAAATCTCCAATGAAAGTAATGGAAGGTATCAAAATAGATGTAACTGATAATGATTTATTTTTAACTGCTAGTAATTCTGATATTTCTATTGAAATGTTAGTTAAGGATTCTTCTTTAGTAATTCAAGAAAGAGGTAAAACTGTTGTTCCTGGTAAAACCTTTATTGATTTAATTAAGGCATTTGATTCTAGAAAAATAACTTTCTTCTTAATTGAAGATAAAATGCTAATGATAAAAGCTGATAGAAAAGAATACCGGATTAATATAATGGATCCAAACGATTACCCTAATATTGATTTTGTTGCTTTAGAAAATCCATTTAAAATTAATTGCTTGGATTTAAAGAAAGCTATTGAAGAAACAGTATTTGCTTGTGCTAATACTAATAAAAATCCAATGCTTTTAGGAGTTAATTTTAAAAATAATGCTAATAAACTTACTTTAACAGCTACTAATAGCTATCGCTTAAGTTTAAAGACTTTAGATGTTGAAACTTATGATCCTTTTGAAATTACTGTTCCGGCTAAATCTTTGGATGAATTAGAGAAAATTTTAGAGTCATATGAAGAAAGCTTACCATTAGAAATATATTTAGCTAAAAATAAAATTTTAGTCAAATTTAACGATGTCTTATTCCAAACAAGACTTTTAGATGGTAATTTCCCAGATACATCTAATGTATGTCCAAAAGAAAAAGATACCAAGGTAATTGTTAGATTTAACAAAGATGAATTACAAACAGCTGTTAATCGTATTGCAATTTTATCTCCAATCGATAAAGACCGAGAAAGAGAAATGACTTTTAGTGCTGTAGTATTAAAAATTGATCAAAACTATGAAGTAGAGTTATCTAGTGCTAATATTCAAGGTGCTGGTAAAGAAATCCTTATTCCAATTGATATTAAAGCCTATAACCCATTAGTAATTGGTTTTAGTTCTAAATACCTTTTAGAAGCTTTAAAAGTTCTTCCAGGCAATGAAATTGAGATTGCCTTTATTGATGGAGCTAAACAATTTGTTCTTAAATCTGTATCTGATAATACTCTTTTAGAAATTATCTTACCATTTAGATTAGAAAACTAAATAAAATATTTCTAAACTAGATAATAATATAATAACTCCAAAGCAGACAAATAAAATAATTAAAGAATAACGATTCCTTAAGGTATTCGTGACCTCAAAAATTATTGTAGTCTAATTTGGAGTTATTTTTTATCTATAAACTTAAATTAGAATAGGTATTTTTTTTAAAAACTACAAAATTTTAATTTTGAGAGCTTTTTTTTAAAATAGACTTTTTTATCATTTTGGGCTAATTATGCTAATATCGCTTTAAAAATAATGTTAAATATGATATAATTGTTTTGGTTGGTGAAAAAATGAAAGAAATAAAATTAAAAGGTGAATATATAACTTTAGGCCAAGTTTTAAAACTTGAAGGCTATGTTAGTACAGGTGGTGAAGCTAAATCCTTTTTAGCGGAAAATACTGTTTTAGTTAATAATACGCAAGAACAAAGAAGAGGTCGTAAATTATATATTTCTGATACAATAAAAATTTTTAATGACGAATATAAAATTATATGATTAATAGTATAAGACTTATTAATTGGCGAAATTTTAAAGATATTTCTTTTAATTTCAATCAAAATAATTTAATTATTTTTTTAGGCAATAATGCGGTTGGTAAAACTTCAGTTTTAGAAGCAATTTATTATTTATCAACGACTAAAAGTCATCGAACTAGTAATTATTTAAGCTTAATAAATTCAAATAATACTACCGCAATGATTGATTTAAATTATAATAATCAACTTTACCGAGCTATTTTGACTAAAGATAGTAAAAACTTTTTTATCAATAAAGAAAAAATTAAACCAGTTGATTTTGTTTGCCAACTAAAGGCTATCTTATTTTCACCATATGATATAAATTTAGTTAATGGTACTAAAGATGATAAAAGGAAGTTTTTAGATTTAAATATTAGTTTAATTGATAAACAATATCTAAATAGCTTAATGCTTTATAAAAAAATATTAAAAAAACGCAATGAAGTTTTAAAACAAAAAACGCTTGATTTAGCCTTAATTAATGTTTTGACTAGAAATTTAATTGAACTTACAACTACTATTAATAATAAGAGATTGAATTATTTAAATAAAATTAATTCTTATCTAAAACAAATTTGTCCTAATTTGAATGTGTTTAGAATTAGTCTAACCTACGATATTCCAGTTGCGAATATCAGCGAGGCTTACGCTAATGCCTTTAGCAAGGATAAATATTATAAAAATACGACCTTTGGTCCGCATCGTGATAGTTTTAATATATTGTTAGATGGAAAAGACTTAAAGCTTTATGGTTCCCAAGGACAAATTAGGTTAGCAATTATCATTATTAAATTAGCAATTTATGAATTAGTTAAGGAAACTGGTACTCCTATTTTATTATTAGATGATGTTTTTGCTGAATTAGATTATCAAAAACAAATTAGTTTAGTTAATTATCTTAATAATTATCAAACTTTTATTACTACTACTTCTTTAACTGATATACCAAATGAATTATTAAAAAAAGCTTTGATTATTAAGCTATGAAAGGAGTTAAAAACATGGCTGAATTAGAAGAAGAAAAGAAAGCCGAGGTGGCTTATAATGCCACAAGTATTGAGCTTGTTGAAGGTATTGAACACGTAAGACTACGTCCTGGTATGTATATTGGTTCGACAGGTCCAATGGGACTTCACCATTTAGTATGGGAAATAGTCGATAACTCTATTGATGAGGCCTTAGCTGGTTTTGCTAGTCATATCGAGGTGGACGTTTTACCTGATGATGTAATCTCTGTTACTGATGATGGACGTGGTATGCCAGTAGACATTCATCCTAAAACAGGTCGTCCTGCAGTAGAGGCCATATTTACGGTTTTAAATGCCGGTGGTAAATTTAATAATAATACCTATAAGACATCTGGTGGTCTACATGGTGTTGGTGCTTCTGTTGTTAATGCCTTATCAGAATGGTTAGAGGTTTATATTAATCGTAATGGTAAAACTTATACGCAAAGATATGAAAGGGGACATACTGTTTCTGATCTTAAGGTTATTGGTGAATCTGAACATACTGGTTCTCGGGTTGTCTTTAAAGCAGATAAGGAAATCTTTAAAGGTGGTACTCACTATGATTTTGATACTCTAAATAATCGAGTTCAACAACTAGCCTTTTTAAATAAAGGGTTAAAGATGACCATCCGTGATAAACGAGTTGAGCCAATGGTTGAACACGTTTATTGTTATGAGGGTGGTTTAATCGAATATGTTAAATATCTAAATCAGGGTAAAACTTTAGTAAATCCAACTATCATTTATTGCGATAAGGAAACGGATAATGATGTTACAATAGAAATTGCTATGCAATATGATGATGGTTATCAAACTAACATTTATTCTTTTACTAATAATATTAAAACTACAGAAGGTGGTTATCATGAAGATGGCTTTAAGTTAGCTTTACAAAGAGTAATTTCTAATTATGCCAAAGATAATAATCTTCTTAAGAAGGATGAAGTTATTTTAGGTGAGGATACTAGAGAAGGTTTAACAGCTATTATATCTATCAAACACCCACATCCTGAGTTTGAAGGTCAAACAAAAACTAAATTAGGTAATAGCGAAATAAGGCCTTTAGTAAGCCAAATTTTTGGTGAAGTGTTAGAGGAATTTTTAGCTGAACATCCTGAGGAAGCTAAGAGTATAATTCAACGTTGCGTTTTAGCAAGTAATGCCAGAGTAGCTGCTAGAAAGGCTAGAGAGGCTACACGCAGAAAATCTCCTCTTGATAGTTTAGGCTTTGCTTCTAAATTAGCGGATTGTCGTTCTAAAGACCCAGCTAAATCTGAGCTTTATATCGTCGAGGGTGATTCTGCCGGTGGTAGTGCTAAGGATGGTAGAGAGTCTGAATATCAAGCAATTTTACCTTTAAGAGGTAAGGTTTTAAATGTTGAAAAAGCTCGTTTAGATAAGGCCCTAGCCAATAAAGAAATATTATCTTTAATTCAAGCAATTGGAGCTGGTATTTCTGATGATTTTGATATTTCTAAAGCGCGTTATCATAAGATTGTTATTATGACCGATGCCGATGTCGATGGTGATCATATTTGTATTTTACTTTTAACCTTCTTCTATCGCTTTATGCCACAGTTGATTGAGAATGGTTATGTTTATGTTGCTAAACCACCATTATATAAGGCTGAATATGGTAAAACAGTAAAATATTGTTATTCTGATGAGGAATTAGAGGCTTATAAAGCTACTCTTCCAGGTAAAAAATTAGCTATTCAACGTTATAAAGGTCTTGGTGAAATGGATGCCGAACAGCTTTGGGATACAACTATGGATCCAGCGGTTAGAACTTTAACGCAAGTTGAACTTGATGATGCTATGTTAGCTGATCGAATGTTTTCAATGTTAATGGGTGATGAAGTAGAACCAAGAAAAAAATTTATTCAAGATAATGCTAAATATGCAGCTAATCTTGATTTCTAGAGGTGAATTTAATGAATCACGATAATAAAGAGTTTTTAGAAGCGGAAAATCAAGAAATTGATCGTATCGAAAAACTAAATATTAATGAAAAATTACAAAAATCATTTTTAAGCTATGCGATGTCAGTAATCATTTCTAGAGCCTTACCAGATATTAGAGATGGTTTAAAGCCTGTTCAACGCCGGATTATTTATGGTATGAATGAAATGGGTGTTTATGCAAACGTTGCCCATAAGAAGTCTGCTCGTATTGTCGGCGATGTTATGGGTAAATATCATCCTCATGGTGATTCATCTATTTATGATGCAATGGTGCGGATGGCCCAACCATTTAGTTATCGCTATCCTTTAGTTGATGGTCATGGTAACTTCGGTAATATTGATGGTGATGGTGCCGCAGCTATGCGTTATACCGAAGCAAGAATGTCTAAGATTGCTGCGGAAATGGTTAGAGATATTGATAAAAATACAGTTGATTTTATTGATAACTACGATGGTACTGAACAAGAACCGGTCGTTTTACCAGCCCGTATTCCTAATCTTTTAGTCAATGGTACAACGGGTATCGCTGTAGGTATGGCTACCAATATTCCACCTCATAATTTAGGTGAAGTTGTTGATGGTATAGTTGCTTTAATTCACAATAAAGATATAACAATTGAAGAATTAATGAATTATGTTAAAGGCCCGGATTTTCCTACAGGTGGGCAAATTTTAGGCCTTTCGGGTTTATATAAAGCTTATACAACAGGTAATGGTACAATCGTTATTCGTTCTAAAGCTGAAATTGAAAGTAACGAAAAGAATGGTAAAAATTCTATCATTGTTACCGAAATACCATATATGGTTAATAAGACTAAGCTTATTGAAAGAATTGCTGAAATTGCTAAAAATAAATTAGTTGAAGGTATTACGGATATTAGAGATGAATCTAATCGTAAGGGTATTAGAATTGTTATTGAATTACGTAAGGATGTTAATCCGGAAGTAATGCTCAATAATCTTTATAAATATACGCAACTACAAACTGGTTATGGTATCAACATGATTTGCTTGGTAAATAATGCTCCTAAAGCAGTTTCTTTAAAGGAAGCTTTAGAAGAGTATTTAAAATTCCAAGTTGAAATTATTACTAGAAGAACCCAATTTGATTATGATAAAGCTTTAGCAAGACTCCATATCTTAGAAGGTTATATCATTGCTCAAGATAATATTGAAGAAATTATCAAGATTATTAGAGAAACAAATGATGGTAGTGAAAAAGATAAGTTAATGGAACGCTTTGGCTTAACTGATATTCAAGCTACTGCTATCCTTGATATGCAATTAAGACGTCTATCTGGTTTAAATAGAGAGAAAATCTTACAAGAACAAGCTGAATTACAAACTCAAATTAAAGAATATCAACGCATTTTAGGTTCCGAAGAAGCTAAACTAGAATTAATTGAAAAGGAATTATTAGATATTAAGAATAAATACGGAGATGAACGTAAATCAGAAATTTGTCTTCATACTGATTTAAATATTGAAAATGAAGATTTAATTCCACGTGAAGACGTAATTATTACCTTAACTGCTTCTGGTTATGCAAAACGAATGAAACAAGATGTTTATAAGGTGCAAAATCGGGGTGGTGTAGGTATTACCGGTATCAAAACCAAGGAAGATGATGATGTATGGCAAATTTTGCCTACTTCTACCCATGATTATCTTTACTTCTTCACTAATTTAGGCCGGGTTTATGCTATTAAAGCATACCAAATTCCTGAATCTAGCCGTCAAGCTAAGGGTAGTCCAATTGTTAACTACATTTCTTTCAAGGAAGGCGAAAAGCTAGCTGCTGTAACAAGTGTACCAGCTAAAGAAAATGATAATAAGTACCTCTTCTTTGTTACTAAGGAGGGTGTCGTTAAACGGACTAGTCTAACGGAATTTGAAAACATTAGAACTAATGGTAAATATGCAATTACTCTTAAAGAGGGCGATGAACTCTTTGGCGTTGAATTAACTGATGGCAACAAAGAAATTGTTCTTGGTGCTTCAAGTGGTAAATCTATTCGTTTTAATGAAAATGATGTTAGAGTAATGGGTCGAAGTGCGGCTGGTGTTACAGGTATGCGCTTTAAAGATGATAGTGATTACATTGTTGGTATGGCTGTTATTGGCAATGATAGTCAAGAAATTTTAGTCGTTACGGAAAAAGGCTATGGTAAACGGAGTGACGCTACCTTATATAGACTTCAAACAAGAGGCGGAACTGGGGTTAAGGCTTTAAATGTTACCGAAAAGAATGGTAAGCTTGTAACGTTAAAAGCGGTTAATGATAAAGAAGATTTAATTATTACAACCGATAAAGGTATGATAATTAGAATGCATATTAAAGATATTTCTGTCACTGGTCGAGCTACGCAAGGGGTAAAATTGATTAAATTAAAAGAAGATCAAGCTATTTCTACTATTGCGACAATTCCAGCTGAGGAAGATGAGGTTGAAGAAGGTTGCTAAGCAATCTTCTTCTTTTTTATAGGAGTATTTTATGCATAAAATAGCAGTAAGAGAATTAGCTTACTTTGTTTATCAAAGTGGTAATTTAACAAACTCCAATTCTTTTAATCAAAAGGCCATTGATGGTAAATATTTACATCAAATTAGACAAAGTGAATATGATGGTGAAAGTCAAAAAGAATATTATATAGCTAAGGTTATTAAATATCAGAATGTCGAATATGAAATACATGGCTATATTGATGGTCTTTTAGAGAGTCGCAAACAGCTAGTCCTAGAAGAAATTAAAACGACGGATAATAATGTTTATGAGGAAGATTTTTTAGAAAAACCAGAACATTTAGCCCAGTTAAAAATTTATGGTTATTTAATGTTGTTAGATGAACCAACTAAAAATGTAGAATTAAATTTGTTATATATTGAAAGAACAACATTAAGACGTAGAAACTTCAAATTTAGATCAAATTTTCAAGAACTAGAAGCATTTTTCTTTACTACTCTAGATCAATATATTAGCCATTTAAAACTTATTGATGAAATAGAAGAAAAACGCATTATTACAGGAAAAAATGTTACTTTTCCTTTTTCTAATATTAGACCAGGTCAAAAAGAAATGTTAGACTTTTTGGCTACTAATCTCTTAACTAGCAAATATAATTTTATTTTAGCTCCAACTGGTATTGGCAAAACAATGGCCGCTATTTTTAGTGCCGTTAAAAAAGCTACTAATCCTAATGATAAAATTTTTTATTTAACGGCAAAAACAAGTGGTAAAAATATTGCTGTTAATGCAGTTAAATTATTACAAAATAAAGGTTATCTAGGTAAAGCTATCGTTTTAACAGCAAAGAAAAAAATTTGCTTATTAAATAGTAATGTTTGCGATACTGAAAATTGCCCCTTTGCCAAAGACTTTTTTAATAAATTGAAGAAAGCTACTCCAGATATTTTAGCAAAAGAAAATCTAATTACGGAAGAGAAAATTTTAAGTTATGCTAAAAATTACGAACTTTGTTCCTTTGAATTTAGTCTACATTTGTCCTTATATGCAAGTATTATTATTTGTGATTATAATTATGTCTTTGATCCTAAAGCTAAACTAATTAGATTTTTTGAAGACTCACCATATAATAATTTAATTCTAGTTGATGAGGCTCACAATTTAGTAAGCCGTAGTCAAAGCATGTATTCTTCTTCTTTGAGTATTATAAGCCTTTTATTATTGAGAAAACTATTAGCTGTAGAGGCAGAAGATATTGCTAAGCAATTAACTAAATTAGTTAATTATATTCATAAGACCTATGATATTTTATTGGTAAATGATTACTATTTAAAAAAAGATAATGATTTAGAAATTGAAAGTTCACTAGCTAATATTTGTAGTTTTATTGAAGAACTTTTAGAAAATAAACTTGACCTTAGTAATAGAGAACAAGTTGTAGAAATTTATTTAGAACTAAGAGACTATTTAAGAATTTCAAAGTTTTTTAGTCAAGCCCATGTTTTTTTAGTTAAAATAGTGGGAGATAATTTAATAATTTATTTAAATTGCCTTGATGCATCAAGTTTTATTTCCGATATAGTCGAAAATAGCACACTTGGTATAACTTTCTTTTCAGCTACTCTTTATCCAATTGAATATTATAAAACCTTGCTAATTGGGACTAAAGATTTTAAATACCTTTGCCTGCCATCACCTTTTGCTAGTAAAAATTTAGGTCTTTATATAGCCAGAGTTTCTACTCGCTATAAGGATAGAGAATATACAATTAATTATGTTGATGATTTAATTAAGAAAACTATTTTAGCTAAACCAGGAAAATATATTGTCTTCTTTCCGTCCTATCAATATTTAAATCAATATTTAGCCAAGCTTTCAGTTAGTGATTATGAGGTCTTAATTCAACATGAAGGTCTAAATGAATTAGAACAGGAAAAAATATTAGAAAAATTTAATGGCGATCAGAATATTTTAGGACTTTTTGTTCTAGGTGGTCTTTTTGCTGAAGGAATTGATTTTATTGGTGATAAATTACATGGTGTTATTATTGTTGGGGTTGGCTTCCCCCAAATTAATTTGGAAAACAACATTTTAAAAGAGTATTTTCAAAGTTTAGAGCTTAATGGTTTTGACTATGCTTATACCTATCCGGGATTTAATAAGGTTATTCAAGCAGCTGGAAGAGTTATTAGAACAGAAAATGATAAAGGTATAGTTGTTTTAATAGATGATAGATATTTAACTAACAGGTATTTAAATATTTTTCCAGAACATTGGCAACATTATCAAGTTGTAAAAGATACCTTTGATTTAGAAGATAAATTGAATAATTTTTGGTATTAAAAAGCTAAAAAGGGAGTGTGAAATAATTCGAATTTTATCGGATTAATTTCCACTCTTTTTTCTTTTGCCCTTAAAATACAAA
>CALUXJ010000006.1 GCA_944324725.1 uncultured Acholeplasmatales bacterium | reverse complement strand
TGTAGCGCCGTATACGAGACCCGTACGTACGGTGCAATGGGAGGGACAAAAGTTAAAACTTTTTCTCTACCCTATTTAATAACTAGACAGCATTTCCTTTATATGCTATAATAACAACCCACTTTCCCGGGTTATTTTATTGGCTTTTTTTTAAAAGTGTGCTATTATAATACATAGTTATTAATATAATTAAATTTCTTGTTATAACAACGTTTTTTATTGGAGGTGTTGCTATGGATCCATTAATTTTGCTACTGATAAATTGTATTGTATTTGCCTTACCAATTTTGTTTGGTGTTTTTACTGCTAAACGTTTAAATTTTATTCATGGGTTTCTTGTTGCTATTGATTGGTATGTATTTGTAACAGGTTTTTACCTTTTGGCATTACGCTTTAATAACACTGCTTTTTTTGCCAACATTGTAGATTTTTTTAATCTATATTTTGAGTATTTTCTATCAGTTCCTTTAAAGGTAGCTAATTCCTTAGTTACTAATTTATCTAATAGTTTTGATTGGCTTAAAAATTATATTGATGTAATCTATTTGGTAGTACCGACAATCATTTGGCTAATATCAGGGTTTTTTGCACGTCTATTTAGAAAGTCAAAATCCTAAATTTAACAAGAGCTCGCTCTTGTTTTTTTGTTAAGGAGAATTTTTATGAAATATATTTTCTTTTTGTTAATATTGTTGTTGCCTCTTAGTGGTTGTAATTTTAATCGGCAAAATCAAACCATTGTGGTGACTAATGGAACTATTTATCAAACTAATGATTCATTAAAAGAAAATGGACCATTAACTACTAATTTATGTCCAAGCACAGGAGATGTTAAGTTACTTGCTTTTTTAGTTTCTTTTGATGATTTAGATTATACTAAAGAAAAAATGGATGTAGAAGCTTGCTTCAATGCTCCTAATTTAGATAATGGTTATTATAGTGTTAACTCTTATTATGCTACGTCATCTTATCAAAAATTAAATTTAACAACTGATGTGATAGGCTTATATAAGGCCAAGTATCCAGCTAATTATTATGAGGCTTACAATAAAAACTCAGAAACTGGCTCTGACATATTGGCTAAAGAGGTTCTTACTTACTATAATGATTCTATTAATTACGAAGATTATGATAGTGATAATGATGGTTATGTTGATGGCATTTGGCTAATTTATACTAATCCGGTTGATTATATGCTTGGTGATTTTTGGTGGGCATATACATCAGTTAATGAACTTGATCTTAAGCTTGATGGCATGAAATTTGGTAATTATGCTTTTGCCGGTATAGATTTTTTGTATGATAAAACGCATAATTCTTATGACGCAACTAATATTATAGTTGATGCACATACTTTTATTCATGAGACAGGACATATGCTAGGACTTGATGATTATTATGATGTCAACCCTAATGTGGGAGCCAGATGTAGCTTACAAGGAATAGATATAATGGATGAAACTTGTGGCGATCAAGGACCTATTTCTAAACTTTTATTAGGTTGGATTAATCCTATCATAATAAATAGTGATTGCGAATATGAATTAGCTCCTTTTGAAACCTCAGGAGAAGTTTTACTAATAAGTAAGACTTTTAAAGGAACGCTTTATGACTCATATTATTTAGTTATAAATTATGGCAATTTAGAAATTAATCTTGTAGATAAGGTTTTAAATGGTACAGGTATTATTGTTTATGAGGTAAATGCTGAACAAAACAAATTAGGTAATCTTACTTTGTACAATGGTGGTAGTTATGATACAGCCTTTAAATATGATAATTCGGATACATCTATTCCTTTTGTCAACATTATCACCAAGTCTAATTTTCAAATTGGCATTCCTAAAGAAAGTAATATTTTATTTAAAAAAGGTGATACTTTAAGTAAAACAAGTGTAGATTTTAGTTTAGATGTATTGTATAATAGTAGTAGTAATTTAGACGTGAAAATAGTGTTTTAGAAATAATTCATATATTTTTCACAAAAAATTTATTAACAATATCTATAATAAGGGAAAAGTAGGAGGTATTTTTATATGATTTTGAGTGTTGTTTGGTATGATGTTTTAATTAATTTTGTCGTTTTTCTAATTCCAATCCTTTTCGGCGCTTTTGCTGCTAGAAGATTAAATTTCATCCATGGCACTATTGTTACATTAGCATGGTATGCTATCATTGGTGGAGTTTATTTAGTTACAGTAGCTCATGGAAATGATGTTTCATGGCTACAAAATGTTAAAGATTTTATGGAAAAATATTTCGCATATGCAATGTATGTTCCAGTTACAATTGCTACTTATGTAGTAAATTCAGAAACACTACAAAAGGTAGAAGTCTTTGCTAAAGGAGCCCCATATTGGGCTTATGTATTCTGTTTTGTTTCAGCAATTGTTGTTTGGTTAATTTCAAGAATTATTTCTGGTTCAATAAGATATAGAAGAGGATATTAAAATTTAGAAGAAAAAAAGTAGAAATGTTTAGTATTTACAGAGAGAAGTAAGTGGTGAGATACTTTATTACTAACTTTTGAAAGTTCGTTTTTTCCAATGGTACTAAAACTACCCGTTGTTGGCGTTAACAAATTGAGTGCTAGTTTGACTAGAATTAAGGTGGTACCACGGTTTTTCGTCCTTAGATATTCTAAGGACTTTTTTGTTGTGTAAAGGAGTTTTAAAATGATAAATGAATTAGAAGAAAAGTTAAAATTAATTGATAACCTAAATGACTTTAATCAGCTTAAGGTTACTTATTTAGGAAAAAAAGGTTTAATCAATGCCAAAATGGCAAATATGAAAAATTTAAGCCCTGAAGAAAAGAAAGCTTTAGGACAAGAGGTTAACATTTTAAAAAAGGAATGTGAAGAACTTTTTAACGCCAAAGAAAAAGAAATCCATAATGCTCTAGTAGCCAAACAAATTGCCAGTGAAAAAATAGATGTTACTATGCCTGGGTATAATTTTAATCTAGGTACAATTCATCCTTTAAATCAAACGATTATTGATTTAGAAAACTTGTTTATCGGGTTGGGCTATGAAGTAGCGGAAGGTCCAGAAATCGAAACAGATGAATATTGTTTTGAAAAATTAAACTTACCTAAGGGACATCCTGCTAGAGATATGCAAGATACTTTCTATATTAACCCAGAAATTTTACTACGTAGTCAAACATCACCAGTACAGGTTAGAACAATGTTAGCTAAAAAGGGTAAACCAATTCAAATTATTTGCCCAGGCAAAACTTATCGTCGTGATGCTGATGATGCAACTCACTCTCATCAATTTATGCAATGTGAGGGTCTTGTTTTAGGTAAAAATATTACTTTAGCCGATTTAAAGGGTGCTTTGTTAGTAATGGCCAAAAAGATGTTAGGTGATGATCGTAAGATTAGATTGCGTCCTTCCTATTTCCCATTCACTGAACCATCAGTTGAGGTCGATGTTTCTTGTCACAAGTGTGGTGGTAAGGGTTGTTCTATGTGTAAGAATACTGGTTGGATTGAGGTTTTAGGTGCCGGTATGGTTAACCATCATGTATTAGAAATGTGTGGCTATGATCCAAATGAAATTCAAGGCTTTGCCTTTGGTATCGGTATTGAAAGAATAACAATGCTAAAGTATGGTATTGAAGATATTAGAAATTTCTATACCAATGATTTACGTTTCTTAAAACAATTTAAGGAGGCCAAATAATGAGAGTATCACTTAATTGGTTAAAAGATTATCTTGATTTAGATGATTTAACAAATGAAGAATTATACGAAAAAATAAGTCTTCATATTTCAGAAATTGAAACTATGAAAAAACTATCTGAAGCAACTAATTTAGTTGTTGGTGAAGTACTAACTTGTCAAATGCATCCAGATAGTGATCATTTACATGTTTGTGAAGTTAACCTAGGTAAGGAGACCCAAGTTATTGTTTGTGGTGCTCCTAATGTAGCAGCTGGGGAAAAGGTTATTGTTGCTCTTCCTGGGGCAAGTTTACCTGGTGGTATTAAAATTAAGGTTAGCAAAGTTAGAGGCGTTGAATCTAACGGAATGATTTGCTCTTTAAGTGAACTAGGGATTGAAGATCGTCTAGTAGATGAAAAATATAAAAATGGTATTTATTTATTACCTAATGATGCGCCAGTAGGTGAAGATGCAGTTAAATATTTAGGTCTAGATGATCAAATCATTGATTTAGAATTAACAAGTAATCGTAGTGACCTCTTATCAATGGAAGGGGTAGCCTATGATTTAGCTGCCACTTTAGAAAGAGATTTAACTTTACCACTTTTCCAAGTTAAAGAAACTAAGATGGCTAATCCAGTCAAAGTTAAAATTGAAACGGATCTATGCTATGAATACCAAACTAGATTAATTGAAGGGATTACAATTAAAGAATCACCAATTTGGTTAAAAATGCGTTTAATTGCTGCTGGTATTAGACCAATTAATAATGTCGTTGACGTTACTAACTATGTAATGGTGGCTTTAGGTCAACCAATGCATGCCTATGATCATAATTTTGTTGGTAACAATATTGTAATAAGAGAAGCAGGCAATGATAAAGAATTTATAACTCTTGACAATGTAAAAAGAGAATTAGAACCAACAGACATTTTGATTACTGATGGAAAGAAACCAATTGGTTTAGCTGGTATTATGGGTGGCTTAAATTCTGAAGTTGAAGATACTACCACTTCAGTAGTACTTGAGGTAGCAATGTTTGATCCTATGGCTATTCGTAAAACCTCTAGTCGGTTAGGTCTTAAGAGTGAAGCTTCCACAAGATTTGAAAGATTAGCATGTCAAACAAGAATTACTAGGGCTATTGATATGGCTAGTGCTCTAATTTGTGATTTAGCTGGTGGCGTTGTTGTTGGTGGGATTGTTAAAGAAGTAAGAAAACCATATGAGCCAAAATATGTCGATGTAACTTTAGAACGTATTAATAGTTTCTTAGGAACGTCTTTAACAAGCACTGATTTAGAAAGAATCTTCGAAGATTTACGATATGAATACACCAAAAATGCTGGTACCTATCATATTGAAATTCCTAGCCGAAGAATGGACTTAGAAAACTTCTTTGCTGATATTTGTGAAGATGTAGCTCGTATGATTGGTTATGATCAAATTCCAACAACTATTTCCGCTGTCGATGCTTTAGGCCATTTAACAAAAGCTCAAACAGTAGTTCGGCAAATTCGCGAAGTTTTGGCTAATATGGGCTTAAATGAAACTATGAGTTATTCATTAGTTAGCGAAGAAGAACTTAATCTCTATAATTTAGAAGAAAAAGAACCAATTAAGGTTTTGATGCCTTTAACAAGTGATAGAGCTTATATGCGAGAAAGTCTGTTAAATGGTATAATGAGTTCTATTAGCTATAATTTAGCTCGCCAAATGAACGATGTTGCTATTTTTGAAATTGGTAAACGTTATAGCATGAGTGATGAAGAGTTAATGTTAGCAGGTGGTTTTGTTGGCACCTTTAGTGCTAACCCATGGCAGGGTTTAAATCATAAGGTTGATTTTTATTTAGTAAAAGGAATATTAGATACTTTGGCTAGTAAGTTAAATCTAACTTTCACCTATGAGCCTTATGAAAATATTAAAAACACTTATCATCCAGGTCGGGCAGCTAAAATTTTAGTAGGCAATGTAGAGGTTGGTTTTATCGCTGGCTTGCATCCAGAATTTAGATTAAAGCATGATTTGAAAGATTGTTATGTTTTTGAAATTAATTTAGAAAAATTAATTATATTAACTACAGAAATTAACTATGAACCGATTTCTAAATATCCTTCTATTGAGCGGGATTTAGCTATTATTGTTGATGAAAATGTAACGGCAAAACAAGTTCTTGATGTAGTTAAGATGGTAGCTAAAAAGTATTTAGTGAGCGTGAATGTATTCGATTTATATAAAGATAATTCTTTAGGTGAAAATAAGAAATCCTTAGCGTTTAAGATGATTTTTAACGATAAAGAAAAGACCTTAGATAGCAAGGATGTTGATAAGGTTATTAATTCTATTTTAAATCGGTTAGATTATTACTTTAAAGCACAGTTGAGGTAGAAATGTCATATATCACTTTAAATCATATCGCCAAATATTACGGAGAAGGTGAAACCCTAGTTAAGGCCCTTGATGATATCAATTTTACTCTAAATAAAAAGGAGTTTGTTGTCATATTGGGCCCTAGTGGGGCAGGAAAAACGACATTACTTAACATTTTAGGGGGAATGGATGTAGCTACTAGTGGTAACTACATTGTTGAAGATAAGGATGTTTGTCAATTTAACAACAAACAATTAGCCCGTTTTAGAAGAGAAAAAATAGGTTTTGTTTTCCAATTTTATAATTTAATGAATAATTTAACTGCCTATGAGAATGTCTGTTTAGCTACTAAAAAAATCAAAGACACCTTAAATCCCAAAGATATCTTGGTCAAGGTTGGTTTAGAGAAGAGATTAAACAATTTCCCCTCTAATTTATCGGGTGGGGAACAACAAAGAGTTAGTATTGCTAGAGCGTTAGTTAAGAAACCAGAAATATTACTTTGTGATGAGCCAACTGGAGCTTTAGATAGTAAAACCGGGCAAAATATTATTGCTTTATTAAAAGATTTAGCGAAAAGTGAAGATAGTGCGGTTGTCGTAGTAACACATAATGCCAATATTGCTTTAGTCGCTGATCGAGTAATTCATATAAGTGATGGCAAAATTGTGGCTGATTACTATAATGAAAAACCAAAGGAAGTTACGGAAATAACATGGTAGAGCACATTTTATTCAAAAAAGGTTTGCGCGAAATTCGGGAAAACCTTAAGCAGTACATTACAGTTATTTTAATAGCTATCTTGGCCGTTTCTCTTTTCACGGGTATCTATGCTAACTGGCAGAATTTTAAATATAAGCTAGATACGATATATACTAGAAGTAATATGTGTGATGGTATTATTATGACTAGTGGTAATTCTACCGATTTAACAGACTATTTAGAAAAACAAGACATTTATTTTGAACAGAGATTATATGTTACAGCTAAAATGGATTCATATAATTTAAACGTTTTGACATTTAAAGCTGACTCCACATTAAATAAGCCTGCTTATATGAGTATTTCAACTTTAACTACCCAAGATGTTTTAGTAGATGAGGGTTTCATAACTAAAACGGGTGTGCAAATTGGCGATCAAATTACAGTTAATATTAGTAATGTTTCAAGTCTTGGTTTGCCTTTAGATACACTTGATTTAGCATTTACTATTACAGGTAGTATGACTCATCCAGAAGCTTTAGATAATAGTGAATATTCTTCTAACTTTCTGTATGTTGGCGAGGATGCACTTAAGAATAGCTTATACAACTATTTAAAAACAACCATCTATGGTGCTTTTGTCACGGAAGACTTAGTTAGTGAATTATTAAACTCAACAAATAATGAGTATTTGCTTAAAGGGGCAAATACAGCCACTATTTTAGATCAGGTTTCACAAGATTTTGATGTCTTGTATGCTTTAGAAAGAGCGGATTTACCAACTAATTTAACAATTGAGGCAGATGTGTTACAGGCCAAACAGCTAATATATATTTTCCCAGTTATCTTTTATTTAGTGGCTGTCTTAATCATTTTGACATCTATTTCCGAACTAATTAATAAGGAACAAAAAAATATCGGCCTTTTGAAGGCCCTGGGTTATTCTAATACGGAAATATTACTTCATTATACTAATATTTTTGTAATATTATGTATTATCGGTGGTGTTGTTGGTATAATTATCGGACCAATTATTATACCTAATGTCATGAATCAAAAATATAACATTTTATACCAACTTCCTAATATTAGTACACCTATATTCCGACCCTTTTATTTAGTTAGCGTCATAATATTAATAGCTATTGTCTATTTAACAGCTATCTTTGCCTTATTTAGTATTTTACGCAAAGTTCCAGCCTCTAGTTTAAGAGGCGATAATAGCTATAATATGAAACCGACGCTTTTTGATAAATTACCTTTAAAAAAAGATAAATTTTTAGCTTTAAAAATGGCTTTACGTAACATGAAACGTAAGGTTAGTCGAACCTTTATGGTTTTATTTGGAGTTATGGGTTGTTCAGCCTTACTACTATGTGGCTTTGGTATAGAAAACACCCTAGATAATAGTGTAAACACCGAACTAACTCTTATTCCTTTTGATGTTCATCTATATTATGCCAATGACACTTCATATGCTGCTGATTTGGCAACAATACCAGGAGTGGTGGCTGTAGATGAGTATACTAAAAAAGATGTAGAAATTATTAAAGATAAAATGATATCATCCTACATCTATATTTTGCCAGCTGAAAGTAATATTTTTGTTCCGTCATACAACGAAGATAGTTGTCTAATAACTAGTAAAGTGGCGGAAGAAATTGGCGCTAAGGTTGGTGATGAGATAAGTTTTATTTATAATGGTAGTAGCTACAATATTATGGTTACAGATATTATTGATATTAGCTTTTCTCAAGGTATTTTTATATCCCGTGCTAGAGGTTTATTAGATATTGAACCGACTAATGCTTGGTTAAGGACAACAAATATTCAAATGAATGATACCATTTTAGCAGAAGCTTTGAACATAGCAGGCATTTATAATGGTCTAACTATTACTCAGCTTAAAAATCAAGCTGATGATAAATTAAGTTCCATTAGAATAATGACTAATACTATTAAAATATTTGCCTTATTATTGGCTATTGTGGTACTTTATAATCTAGCATTGCTCAATTTTAAAGAAAGAATTAAGGATATTGCTACATTAAAAGTGTTGGGATTTGAGGTAAGGGAAATAGCAGCTTCCTTCCTTTTAGAAATACTACTTTTGACTTTAGTAGGTTCAGCAATTGGTTTAGTCCTCGGCTATCCTTTAATGTATGCAGTTTTAGCAATTAATGAAAATCCATTACTATCTTACATATATCATATTGATGTTATATCATATGTCATAACTTTTGTTATAACAGCTGGCTTTAGTGTTATAATTAACTTGGTAATGTCTGGCTTTGTCAACAAGGTTAAAATGGTTGAATCCCTTAAGGCAGTTGATTAGGAGGAACTATGCAACATATTTATGGAATGACGGAAGAAGCTCTAAAAGGGTATTTCATTCAAATTGGTGAAAAACCTTTTCGAGCTCGACAAATAATTAGTTGGTTATACCGCCAAAAAGTAAATGATTTTTCCGCAATGACGGATATAAAAAAAGACTTAAAACCACGCTTAGAGGCTGATTTTTGCTTTGACGAGCTTGAATGTGTTACCAAAAATGTTTCTAGTGATGGAACAATTAAGTTTTTGTTTAAATTAGCAGATGATAATTTAATTGAAACTGTTTTAATGAGCCAGGATTATGGTTATTCAGTTTGTGTTACAAGTGAAGTTGGCTGTAATATGGGTTGTGCTTTTTGTGCATCTGGTCTTAAGAAAAAACAACGCAATTTAGAAACTTATGAAATGGTTTTACAAATTTTAATGGTTGAAAAATTAACTAATGTTAAAGTAACTCATGTTGTAGTTATGGGCATTGGCGAACCTTTTGATAACTATGATAATGTTTTAGACTTTTTAAGAATTATTAATCATCCACTTGGTTTAGAAATTGGGCAAAGACATTTGACCGTTTCAACTTGCGGTTTAGTTCCTAAAATTTATGAATTTGCGGATTTCCCCCTACAAGTGAACTTAGCTATTAGTCTACATGCTCCTAATGACGAACTAAGAAGTAAATTAATGCCAATTAATAAGGTATATAATATTGGTGAACTTTTTACCGCTTTAAGGGTTTACTATGCTAAAACTAAAAGGCGCTTGACAATAGAATATATTCTTATTAATGAGGTAAACGATAATCCTAAAGAGGCATATGAATTAGCCAATCTCTTAAGAGGCTTAAATGCCTATGTTAATTTGATTCCCTACAACGAAGTTTTAGAAAATCCATTTAAACGTTCTTTAAGAGAACGCCAAAGAGCTTTCTATGACATCTTAAAGAAACAAAATATTAGTGTGACACTAAGAAAAGAACAAGGTAGTGATATTGCTGCTGCTTGTGGTCAATTGAGGAGTAAGTATCTAAAATGATAAGCGGGAGAATAATTTCAATTAATAGTGGAAATTATGTAGTTATTACCACTGAAAATGAACAAAGAGTTGTACGTTGTGGAGGAAGATTAAGAAATTACCGGGTTAACAAAACTGCCGATTTTCAAATTAAAATGAATCGGCTAGCTCAAAAGGTTGAAACAACTAATGTCAAGTTATCACCTAAAGTTGGTGATTATGTTCAAATAGAAGAGGACATGATTACTAAGATTGAACCTCGTTTTAATAGCTTAATCAGGCCTGATGTAGCTAATATTGATCAAGTATTATTAGTTTTTGCCACTAAGGAGCCTACGTTTAATTTTTATTTATTAGATTTATTTTTAGTCAATATTTTGCGAGAAAAAATTGAACCGATTATAGTCATTAGTAAAATTGATAAATTAACTATAGAGGAACTTTTTGAACTCAAGAGTCAAATGAACTATTATGAGCAAATTGGATATAAAGTTTTTTATGTCAATAGTAAAAAAGATTACCCACAAGATTTAGTAAATTTATTAGGTGTTAAAACAACAATAGTTGCTGGTCAAACTGGGGCTGGTAAATCTACTTTAATTAATGCCATAATACCAGGTTTTAAATTAAAAACAGATGAAATATCACAGGCTCTTGGTCGGGGGAAACATACGACAAGAATTACTAGTCTTTATCACTTTAAAGATGGTTACCTTGGTGATACACCTGGTTTTTCTAAGCTTGATTTACATGGTATAACTAAAGATACACTAAAAGATTATTTTGTCGAGTTTAAAAATTTTAATTGTAAATTTCGTAATTGTTTACATTTGACTAATACGCTTGGTTGTGAAGTAGTTAAGCATGTTGGCAAGGAAATTATGACAAGTAGATATAATAATTATTTGCGGATGTTAAGTGATATAGCAGGTTAGGAGTAATTATGAAATTAAGTCTTTCAATACTAGATTTTGATTTTAGTGATTTAGAAAGAGAACTGAAACCATTATATGAACAAATAGATTATTTACATATGGATGTTATGGATGGTGTATTTGTACCAAATATCTCCTTTGGTTTACCAATCATTAAATCATTGAGGAAAGGTACTAGCTTAGAATTTGACACTCATTTAATGATAACCAATCCAGAGCCATATATTGAGGATTTTGTCAAAGCAGGATCTGATCTTATTACTATTCATTATGAGTCTAAATGTAATGTTTTAGAAACCTTAAAAAAGATTAAATCTTTCAATGTTAAGGCTGGTCTATCTATTAAACCTAAAACTAAAGTTGAGGAAATATTAGAATTATTACCATATGTAGATTTAGTTCTAGTAATGAGTGTTGAACCAGGCTTTGGCGGTCAAAAGTTTATGCCAAGTGCTTTGGAAAAAATGGCTCAATTAAAAGAATTACAAGCAAAATATCATTTTGAAATTTCTGTAGATGGTGGCATTAATTTAACTACAGTTAGTAATGTAAAAGGTCTTGCTGATATTATCATAGCTGGTTCTGCTGTAGCTAAAGCCAATAATCGTATAGAAACAATTAAAGCTTTAAAAGCATAGTTTTTAAGAATAGTAAATGTCTAATTAAAAAGATGATGCATGCACATCATCTTTTTAACTTTATTATAAAAGTTTTTGTTTAATTTGTGGTTGTTTAAATTTAGCCTCAATATAAGGAATAATAGCTTTAGGAACATATTTGGCAATATCTGCCCCAAAAGTAACTAATTCTTTGATGGCTGAAGAAGAAACAAATTGATTCTTACTAGAAGGATATAAAAGAATAGTCTCAATATTATGATCTAAATCCCGATTGAATTGGAATAAATTAAATTCGGCCTCATAATCAGAAACGTTACGTAGACCTCTAGCCATAAGGGTGATATTTTCTTTTTGACAATAATGAACGACCAAACCGGAATAAATATCAATTTTGACATTAGGGATGCCAGTAGTGGCAATTTTAATTAGATTAGCTCTTTCTTCAGGTGTAAAGCTATAGTGTTTATTGATATTGTTAGATATTAAAATAACTACCTCACTAAAATTGTGAGCTAATCGTTTAATGATATCAAGATGACCATTACTGATAGGATCAAATGACCCAGGATAACAAATACGCATTAAATTCCTCCTAAATTAGTAGTTATAATTAAAAAATAAGAAATAAAGTTAAGTAAGGCATGTAAAAGATAACTAGCAAAGACATTGTTAGTCTTCATATAACAATAACTAAAAGCAATCCCAGCACAGCAATACGGAATAGTTACAATTAGTAAATCACTCCAATTATAGCTATAACTGATAGTATGAAGTAGTCCAAAGCAAAGACAATTGAGAATAAAAGCTAAAATTTTATTAGGAATTAGAGAGAAGAAACATTTACGAAAGATAAGCTCTTCCACAAGAGGCCCAATCAGTACAATAGGGAAAAACATCATTAAACCATAAAAGTCAAAATTGATTAAAGATTCTAATGATGCCTGATTCTGCGAAACAGGGGTTGAATTAAACAAAAGCTGTAAGAGAATAGTTAAAATATTAACTATGAAATTTGTCACATAATAAATAGCAAAACTAATTAAGATAATACGCCAGTATTTTGTTTTTTGCTTTAAAAAAATATCTAAATCATTTTTAATAAAATAGTATAGCAATAAAAATAGTCCTAAAAAAACGATAGTATAGATAAAAGATTCTAAAAAGACATTAAGTGCTACTAAGTAGTTATTTGCTTGTTCATAAAATAAGGAAAGTGGATTAGAAACATTAATTAAAGCCACAAAATAATCGTAGTGAAATAGTGCCTTAGTAAAATCGATGAAGGGGGTTTCAATAATAAACATAATTAAAACATAAAATAGTAAAGCCAAAGGCATTAAAATAAATTTATTGCGGAAAATTTTCATAAAACACCTGCTCAAATAAGTTTATTAAATTATAACACAAAAGGTAAAAATATGATAGAATATATGTAAATGGTGGTGATAATTTTGTTACAAATTGTTATTGCAAGTAATAATAAAAATAAAATTAGGGAAATAAAAAAACTATATCCTAATCTAGATTTAAAATCTTTAGCCGAATTAAATATTTCTGATGAAGCAGAAGAAGACGGACAAACGTTTAGGGAAAACGCTGCTAAAAAAGCTCTTTATATCGCCCAAAAATATCATGTTATTACTTTAGCTGATGATTCTGGTCTTTGTTGTTTAGGACTTGCTTTGGCTCCAGGTGTTCATAGCGCGAGGTATGCAAGTGATCACAATGATGCCTTAAATAATGCTAAACTAGTTAAAGAAATAAGCTCAATAAAAAATAAAAAAGCTTATTATGCCTGTGCAATTTGTATTGCTTTACCTAATGGTAAAACATATCTTAAGGAAAAGAAATGTTATGGTCGGATTATTTTGACACCTAAAGGCCAAGGTGGCTTTGGCTATGATCCATATTTTTATCTACCAAAACTAAATAAAACGATGGCTGAAATATCCTTAGAGGAGAAAAATATGATTTCCCATCGTGCCAAAGCTTTAAAAGCTTTAAAACCAATTTTTAGAAAGTTGGAAAAGAAGTATGACAATAAATGAGATTTTAGAGTTATCATATAGCAAAGAAAATATTCATCAAATCGATAAATACTTAAGTAAAACGGATAAAAACGATTTGAATTATTTGAAGGCTTGGTGTCACAAGCAAATCTTGTTAGCTAATACCCGTTTAAATAATTCTTTAAAAGAGGTTTATGCCTATGTTAGTTATTTTAATACTCTAGATGATGAAGCAGTTGTCATTTTATGTAACACTATTATGACCTTAACTTTAAAAGCTAAAAGATTAGATCAATATGAAAAATATATGCTAATTAAGGCCGACCGCATTAAGGCCAAAGATAGTTATACTATTTATTATGATAAATATGTTTATTACAAGGCTCTAAAAAATTATAGTGAGGCTGTAAAGCAGCTTTATAATTATTTGGATAATGATTTATTAGAAGTTGATCGTTTCAAAGCTTTAAATGACCTTTTAAATCTTAGCTATGAAATTAAAAATTATGATTTATTTTTTAGAACTAGTAAAAGCATTAGTGAGATATATGAGAAGAGTTTAGGGTATAGCGGACAAAATCAATTTAACCTTTTAGTTATTGAAATGTATTATGATGCTGGCAACTTAAATAAGGCTTATGATTTAGGGAAAAAATATTTAGAGGTTACTGATTTAACTAAAGAAGAGACTTTAAAGGCAGCAACTATTTTACTTAAAATCTTAATTAGTCGTAATGATTTGCGCCAAGCTAGTATTATTGAAAGTGATTATGCCGATTTAGTTGAGGAGGCTAATCAAGTTACTTTAGAATTTGTCCAAACTGCTCTAGAGCTTTATAAGCTTACCAACCATAAGCTAAGCATTAGTCACTATGAGAACAAGATTGAGGAGATTAAGAGCAAGTTAGCGGAAAATAAACCCAAAAATAAAAAAGAACTATACATAATACCGGAAGTGGCCACAGAAGAAAAGTTAAATAATCCAGAAATTAGAGTTGTACCACAAGAAAAAAAAGAAATTATAAATGAGTATGTAGTAGCTGAAAATAATGAGGTTATTAGAACTTTAGCTAAAATGCTAAGTAGGACAGTAAGACTAAGAGATGCGTTAAGGAATCTAGGAATATTATTAGAAGAAAAATATCAAATTATAAAATTTAATTTAATATATGAAGCTAAAAATTATTATCTACATACCTATAAAAGTGAAAGATTATATGATCGTACCTATAAAGATATTCCAGTATCCTCTATTAGTGAAGCGCTAAAAGAAGAAAAAATGGTTATAATTCCTAAGGAGTTACTTAATCAAAAAATTGATATTTTTACGAATCAACCATATACAGAAAATGACTTTGTCTTTAGCTTTCCTTTGACAGATGAGGCTAATAGCCTAGGCACAATTGAGTTTGTTGCCACAAATGATATTTTAGCTATTCCTGGTAATTACGATTTTTTTCAAAATTTAATAAGTATCCTAAGCTTAAGAATAGCCTTTACAAGAAAAATTAAAATAATGGAAGCAGAAAATGCTCTAGTAAACTATGTTTGGCACAATCTCTATTTTGGGGTTAAAAAAATTATTAATCAACAAGTTGAGTTAGATGGTAATGCTAGTCAAATATATCGTTTAACACGAGATGTTGGTTTACAAGAATTTTTAAGTAATATGGCCAGTAAGGATGTTACAGGTTATCGAGATCTTTTAACAGATTTAAAAATTAATCCTACTAACAATAAAATATATGAATATGAATATAAAAAAGATGGTTTGGTTCGGAACATAAAAGAAATATTTTATGCTTATCCTAGTGAAAGTGAAATAATAATTGTTAGTATTGTCATTGATCAAACAAATAGTAAGGAAGCTGAAACAAAATTATTAAATAAGGCCTATTATGATGAAATAAGTGGCCTTTTTAATAAAAATAAGCTTAACCAACAGTTAAATGAAATACAAAATAAACGCTATAGTTTAGCCATTTTTGGCTTTGAAGAATTAAAAGATTACAAAGATTTATATGGCTACAGCTTTTATATTGACTTTGTTAGATTACTAAAAGAAAATATTGGCATTTTCTTTAAAAATTATTTTAATATTTTTGCTTATATAATTGATGAAAATCATTTTGCATTAGTATTGCTAGATATTAATGATAAGCGTAAGGAAGAAACTTTACTCAAAAAATTTATTTCTTTTTTAGAAAATGCCTTTATTGATTTAAAGTATAGTGTTCATCCTAATTTTAAAATAGGTGTTTATCTTCATGCCAAGGAAGAAAAAAAGACTATAGATTTAATTTATGATTATGCTTACAACGCCTATTTAGATAGTTGTGATAGAGGGGGTATTAGCTACTATTCCTATCAAAATTATAAAGAACGCTTTAAGGCCAAAGAAAAAGCTGTTTTATTACAAGAAAATATTTTAAATAATCAGATTAAGGTGGCCTACACACAACTAATTGATGTAGTTAATCAGGAAGTTTTTGGTTATGTTATTAAATTGCAGCTACCGAATTTGAACATTTATGAAGATGAAATAAAAACCATTTTAATAAAACAACAAAAATATCGACTTTATCAAAAGTATAAATTAACAGCGTTGTGTAAGGAACTGGCATTATTCTATAGTGAAGTTGGTGCTTATATTGAAGTCTTAGTGGAATTCGAAAATGATGTCATAGATGATTACTTTAGTGAGTTTGTTTTAACTCAGTTAAGCTTTTTTAAGCTTCCAACCGATATTTTAACCATCGTTGTTGATCACTATTCTTCAAATTTGACGGAACTTACTAAACATAACATCAAAATAATTACGCGTGATTTTTATGATATAATTAACCAAAAAACAAATAATATTTGGTTAGATTTAAATAAATTAAACAAAGCAAAATTAGCAGAAATTAATCAGCTTATAGGAATATTAAAAGCTACCATTTATTTGGCTAATGTTGATGACAAAAAGGATTTAAATTTGATTAAAGAAGCTAATATTAGCTATATTTATGGTCAAGTTTATTCTAAAAGCTATAGTATTAGCGAGTTGATTTTAGAGATGAAGGAATAAAAATTGTAGTGGCAAGTAGTAAAACTTATTTTTATAATAAACTAATTATTAACTATTAATTGCAAGCAAATAAAAAAACCTTATCGGGTTAAGGGTAAGGTTTTGATGAAAAAGAGGCTTTAGTCCTCTTTTTTCTTATGTTCAGCTTTTTTCTTTTCTTTTTCTTTATCTTCTAGTTCTTGGTTAACCATTATTTCGTAATGCTTGGTATAATAAAGAATTCTTTTAGCAATAGAAATATAGGCATTAGCTACCAAACTTAATTCTAGAGCTAGGTGATTAAGGCTTGCTGTATCATTAGCATTAATATTTGCTAACTTTTCTTTAGCATAAAGAACAGCATCCTTATTGGCTTCGGTAAAACGGGAGCTAAAGTCATTAAAAACTTCGGCATTAGCTTTATTTTCGTAAGTAGAGTCAATAATTTGTTTTACTTCAGCAATACTTAAGACCTGTTTTAAAGTTAAAACCTCTTCCAGTAAAGCTAAATGTTCCCGATTATAGCGCTTAGAAATTGGGGCAGGAATAACTTCGCCCTTAACATAGTTATTAACCATAGAGGAAGTAATCATTTTATCTAAGGATGAATAGGCAAATAAAGAAAAATGCCGATCAATTAAAGTGATTATTTGATCCATATAGAGCTCAATATCAGGTAATTTTGTATAATCACTTAATTTAAAACTATCAAGCTTTTCTAGCCAATTTGTTAAACTTTCATTAATGTCGAACATTTGTGTTCCCCCTTTTGGCATATTATAGCATTAAATATTAAAAAACACAATTTACATTAATAAAACTATTGACAAAAGTTATAAGTTGATATAAACTAGTATCGTAAACTAGATGAAATAATCTTTTAAAATGGGGGTCATAAAAATGAAAAAAAGCATTGCTGTTTTTGGCGGTTATAGATTTATGAATATGGTATATAATGATGGTGATTTTATCCCAGTGTATAATTATTTAATCAATAAGTTAAAGCTTAATAATGACGTAACTAACTTTGCTAAAGGTACACTTAATCTAACAAGTCAGGTTGCTTTGATTAAAAATATGACCAAGGCCTGTCGTTATGATGAAATAGTATTATCACTTGGTGAATTTGAAAGCACGCTTAATCCAAGTAACTTATTACTATTTATGCGAGATATCAAAAAAGAACTAGATGATTTATTTAGCTACCTTAGCACTAATAAAATTGCAACGCAAGTAGAATTATTGCCTAATGAAAGTAAAGGTATTGAGCTAATCAATAAGCTAGTGGCTAAAGAATGTCAAAAATATGGTATAAAAATTATGAATAATAATACTTATCAAATAAAAGAAATTGGTAAGAAAAAATTAGATTTTTGTTCACTTTATATCTAGTTAAAAAAGCTCATAGGAACTAGGAACCTGTGAGCTTTTTTTATAGCTTATAATATTTCTCTTTTATAATAAGCACGTGTTTCTTTTTTAGCATCAAAATAATTAGTTTGCCTTAAAGTGGTTAATTTATTTTGGGCTTTTAATAAAATTTCTTTAACTTCACCAGCTGATTCAATAGTAAAATCTAGTCTAAAACGATTAATGTATGGATATAATTTAGTAATTTCATCAATCAAATTGGTTGCTTTCTCATTTAAAATACTGGTTATACAGCCATCATGAATTAAAGGGAAGGTAGCTGAGTCATCTTGCAAAGCAAAGTGATGTGTTTTGCATTCTGGACAATGCCCGATATGTTTGATAGGACAATATTTTGTTGTCATTAACGTCATATGACCATAGATTATTAAATCAGCACTAGGATAAAAGCCATATTCAGAATAGAAAGAGGTTATTAAGTTCTTAATCTCATTAAAGCTTAATTCCTCGCTTAAAGTTACATGCTTAGCATATTGTAAAAAGTAGGCTAAAGAATCATGATTTAAAACATTAAATTCCTTATTGAGGGTTAATTCATGATTTTTATTTAAATAAATAGAACCAAAGTTAGATACTAAAATATCTGATTCAGTTAATTTGGCAACAGAAGTGTAATTTAGATAATTAGACTGGTAATAAGCCTTGATACCGAGTTCTTTAGCAATATCAAATTGCTCCTTAGTATGACAAAAACAAATTAATTCTTTTCTGTCATTATTAGGAACTAATTTTGGCTTAACTAAAGGTTTAATTAGTCTTTCACCCTTAAGAGTGTTATAAATGTTTTCTAAGAGAGAACGCCTAATTTGATTCATTTGACTAACAGGCATAAATTTATTTACTATCTTATCATCAATTTCACAATTATCAAGATAAAAAGGTGTGTCATTTAATTTGGTCAATTGTTTAATTAAATCTTCCTTTTTGGTACCGCTTGTTTTAGCATCCTGTAAAATATTAGAAAAAGTTAGACTAAAGTAAAGCTCATCATAAGAAGCAGCTAGTAATAAGTCATTATCTTTAATAGATAGATAAATATTAAGAGGTATCTTGGTTGGATCTTTAAAAGTTATATTGCGATTCTTGATAATATACAACTTATATTTACCAGTTAGATTGACATCTAACTGAATAAAACCTTCACCAACTAGACTAGAAACACTTTGTTTTTGTTTGTTAAATATTTTAGTAATGTCAAAATAGTAATCCTTATCTGCTGTTATGCGCACCCGATTATTAAGCTCAATTTTATTCTTTAAATTTACTTTAAATAATCCCTTTTGAAAGAAGCTGATTTCTCCAACATACTCACCTACGTTTCCTGATCTAGTAGAACTAACTATGTCACCATTATCAGCATTCTTTAAAAAACCAGCTGTATAGGTGCGGTGAAAAACTTTATTTAAAATATTAGTTTCGTAATTAGGATTATCAATTTTTTGTCTATAGGTATATGCCAAAGCCTTAACGTAATCAACATCTTTCATTCGCCCTTCAATTTTAAAAGAATCAACACCTAAATTAACTAATTCATTGATACTAGCAAAAGTATTCAAATCCTTCATGGACAAGTAGTTAGCTTTAGGAGCAATTTCTTTACCATCTCGAAGCATTAGATATTCACGACGACAATTTTGGGCACACCGTCCTCTATTACCGCTTCTTAAGGTTAATAAAGAAGAAAAGAAACAATTTCCTGAATAAGAAACACAAAGAGCCCCATGAATAAATACTTCTAAAGGCATTTTGGAATTCGCTTTGATTCGTTTTATTTCAGTTAAGGCTGTTTCTCTAGCCAAAACAGTACGCTTAGCTCCTAATTCTGTAAAAAAATTTACGTCTTCTAAATTCTTAACCCCAACTTGCGTCGAAATATGACATTCCATGGCAGGTAAGCAATTGATAACATAATTTATAACAGCAAAATCAGTAGTAATAACCCCGTGAACACCTAATTGATAAATAGTATCAAGATAGGTATAAACATCTTCTAGCTCTGAATCTTTGATAAGAGTGTTACAGGTTACATATATTTTTTTACCTAGGACATTGGCGTAATTGACTACTTTTTCTAATTCATTTAAGGTTAAATTTTTGGCATAAGCACGAGCACCAAATTTTTCGGTAGCTAGATAAATAGCATCAGCACCCATATTAAGTGCGGCAATCGCTATATCATAGCTTCCAGCTGGAGCTAATAATTCACAATTCATAATATCACCGAAGAAAATTTTATCATATAATCATTAAAATAAAAAGTGTTTACCACTTGTAATTAATGGGGTAGAGAGGATTTGTTGAAGAAGCTTAAAAAATTCATTTTGTTTATGGATAAAATTAAAAACTTTTTGGCTATAAATATTTAGGTGATGATATGAATTTAGAAGAGGAACTAGAAAGATATTTTGGCTACCAAAAGTTTCGCTACCCACAACGGGAAATAATGGAACAAATGCTGGCTAGAAGAGATACGCTAAGTGTCTTACCAACAGGTCAAGGGAAAACATTAATATATCAATTACCTGGTCTTATAATGCCAGGCTTAGTGGTAGTGGTTTCACCGCTAATTTCCTTAATGAAAGATCAAGTCTATACTCTTAAAGAAAAGAATATAAAGGCAGCTTATATTAATAGTGAATTAGATTTTTTTAGCCAAAAAAGCATTTATAAAAATTTAAATAGCTACAAATTTATTTACATAGCGGTTGAACGCTTGAAAAATTATGCTTTTTTACAAAATATTAAAAGAATTAGCCTACTAGTGATTGATGAAGCACATACGATTAAATGGGGAGAAGATTTTAGAAAGGATTACTACTTAATAAAGAATTTTATAAATACACTAGAAGTTAGACCAACAATTGCTTGTTTCACTGCCACTGCCAACCAAGAAGATATTAATTTAATAATAGAAAAATGTGGCTTAATAAAGCCCTATATAACAATATTAAGCCCAATTAAGAAAAATATTACATTCCTAACATATAAAACATTTATCACCTGGCGTTTTAAAAAAATCTTAGCTAAAAATAAAAAGACAATAGTATATACTTTAACCCGTAAAAATACAGAAACTTTGTATAATAAATTTAAAACAATATATAATTGTTATTTATATCATGGTGGGCTACCTAAAAATATCAAGGATGAGAATTATCTTGGTTTCAAAACCGCAAAAGCAGGTATAATTTTCGCAACTAATAGTTTTGGTATGGGGATAGATATTAGAGATATCAGGCAAATTGTTATTTATGATATACCACTTTCTTTAGCTGACTTAATTCAACAAGCTGGTCGGGCTGGACGTGATGGCAAATGTTCAATTTGTTATATTCTTTTTAGGCAAAATAGCATTCAAACCGCCTTAAACTTGATATATGGAAGTGAAAAGCAAAATAAAAAAATAAAGGAGTTGAATGAAGTGATAGACTTTTGTTTCTCCGCAGATAAAATTAGTTATATTAGGAAATATTTCACATAAGTATAAATAAAAAATACAAGACATATGGATAGTTACATTAGTTTTGTGTATTTAAAACTATCTTTTTATAATTAAATATGTTATTATGATGCGGTAAGTTGGTGAAAGAATGAAATTAATAAAAAAAATAATGCTAATGATAACAACTATATTGTTAGTAATATTAGCAGCTAGTTGTTATGAGGAAAAAGTAGATTATAACAACAATGCTTATTACGCAAATAACTTAATTAAACAAGTTGATTTAATAGAAAATAATAGTGTGGTTGATACTAATTTTCAAGTACCAGGAATGGTTAGTTTTGAAGATGTTTCTACTGCATTGACTTGGAAAAGTAATAATGAAAGTTATTTGACGTTTGTAGCAACAGCTAGCAATTATGAGGCAATCATAACGCAAACTAGTTATCCTGTTAATTTAAAATTGACCTGTTATTTAGATTATCAGGGTGAAAAGAGAGAAAAAGAGTTTAGTATAACAATAGCCGCTATGGCTATTGAACCAGTTGAACCTATTGAACCCGTAGAGCCAGATAATCCATTTAGCTTTGTGGTTGATGGTGATTATGCTTATGATAGTATTTTAGATGTTGAGGTATACGAGGATAATATTTATAACACTCCGTTTGAAGTGGCTCTTTACATTGTAGCCTTTGCCAAATTGCCTAGCAATTTTTTACCTAAATCAGAATTTAATCGTAACGATTATACGCAAGAAAATTTGTTAAGCTGCGGTGGCGATGTTTTTCAAAATCGTGAAGGTCTCTTGCCACGAGGAGATTCCTATTTTGAATGTGATATTTTATATACCGGTGGTAGTCGGAATGCTAAGCGAATTGTGTTTTCCTTAGAAACATTATCCGTATATTACACAATTGATCACTATTCTTCATTTAATTACATTTATTTAAATGGTAATTGTGAAGGTTCTATTTATGTGAGTTAGTTATGAAATTATATCTTGATGGGCAAAAATTTAACTCTAAGGAAGAACTTCATTCATTTTTAGCTGATAAACTAAATTTTCCTAGTTATTATGGGAACAATCTAGATGCCTTGTATGACTGTTTAACCGATATAACATACCCACTTTTGTTAGTGGCAAGTCATATGGAACAGTATGAGGGATTTTTATGTACTATCGCAGATGCGGCTAAAGTTAATCGAAACATTACATTAAAAGTTCAAGTGTAAAATTCTTGAGCTTTTTATTTATAAATTGGTTAGCTATTGCTAACTAATTTAAGAAAAGTACTTGTATTCGTAATAAAAGAAAATATAATAAGAATATAAAGTTAGCGATAGCTAACTAGATAGGAAGGTAAATTTATGGAAAAAGAGCAAAATGATATTATTACTTTGGCCCGACTAAAAGTTGGTGAGAAAGGAAGGTTGATAGGTTTTGGGCGAGAGAATAAGGCTTTTAGACGTCGACTTTTAGATATGGGTTTAACAAAAGGAGTATTGATTGAAATTAAACAGATTAGTCCATTAGGTGATCCAGTAAGTGTGGTATTAAGAGGCTATCAACTTTGTTTAAGGAAAGAAGATACAGAGAATATAGAGGTAATTAGGGAGGTAAATCATGATTAAACATTGTGCATTAGTTGGTAATCAAAATAGTGGCAAAACCTTGCTTTTTAATGTCTTAACTGGATTAAATCAAAAGGTAGGAAATTGGCCGGGTGTTACTGTTGAAAGAAAAGATGGAATAATTAAAGGTACCAAAATATTATTGACAGATTTACCAGGAATTTATAGTTTGTCGCCATATACAGCAGAGGAAGAAATCTCTCGTAAGTTTATTGTCGATAATAACCTTGATTTGGTAATTAATATAGTTGATGCAACATCACTAGAACGAGCACTCTATCTAACAACTCAGCTTTTAGAACTCGGAACACGGGTTCTAGTAGTATTAAATATGGAAGATATCCTTGCTAAAAAAGGACTTGCAATTGATTTGGTCGAATTAGAGAATAAGTTAAATACAAAATGTGTCTCTATTAGCGCCTTAAAGAAAACAGGTATTAAAGAATTAGTTAAGACAATTGAAAATGCTGAACTTCTGGTAGAAAAGAAGGAACTTAGCATTTATCCTTTAAAAGTTGAAGAATTAATTAGGGAAATAGAAAAAGACGAAGAAATAAATAAAAATATTCGCTTTAATGCAGTTAAAATTATTGAACGTGATCCACGCTATTACAATAAATTCTATCAAGAAAAGTTTGAAAGTAAAATAAAAGAATTAGAAAGAGTTTATGACTTAGATTCAGAGCAGCTGATTGCAAGCCTACGTTATAATTTTATTGAACAAGTTAGAGATGCAACCATGCATAAATCAAAAACTAAATCAGAAAGTATTAGCAATAAAATTGATAGAATAATCTTAAATAAATGGCTAGCTATTCCCATCTTCTTACTGATTATGGTTTTAATATATCTCTTAAGTGTTGGATTAGTTGGTGGAGCTACGGTGGGAATTATGGATATGCTTTTTAATGGCGGTGATACAATTGAATTCCCATTACCATGGGCAGCCTATAGTGTGACACTAGGCTCAGAGATAAAAGGGCTAGGACCATGGCTAGGAGAGGTTATAACTAATGCCGGTGGTAGCGCATGGGCAAGTAGTCTAGTTGCTGATGGAGCTGTTGCTGGTGTGGGAGCTGTATTAAATTTTGTTCCACAAATAATGATTCTATTTCTTCTTTTAAGTTTATTAGAAACATCAGGTTACTTAGCGAGAATTTCATTTCTTTTTGATAGACTATTTAAAAAACTTGGAATGTCTGGTCAAAGTTTAATCCCATTTATTGTAGGAACTGGTTGTTCAGTACCAGCTATAATGGGAACAAGGACAATTCAGGATAAAGAAGAACATCAAATGACAGTAACTTTAACACCTTTTATGCCTTGTTCAGCAAAATTACCAATCATATCTTGTTTTGTCGGTGGTATATTTGGCGCTAATTGGTTGGTAACAGCAGGTATGTATTTATTAGCTATTGCCGTTATAATTATATCTGGATTTTTACTAAATAAATTTTTTGTAAAAAAACATTCTACTTCCTACATAACGGAACTACCAGATTACCATCTCCCTAGTTTAAGCTATGTTGGTCGTGATGTGTGGGAAAAAACATGGGCTTTTATTAAGCGAGCAGGAACAATTATATTTTTATGTTCTATAATTATTTGGGTTTTACTAAATGTAAATTATCAATTTAGATACACAACTAATGTTGAAGAAAGTCTTTTAGCAGATATTGGAAGATCAATAGCCTTTATTTTTGCCCCAATGCTAGGCCTTAATTTTTCGTGGGGTGCTTCGGTTTCCGCTGTTCAAGGTCTAGTAGCGAAAGAATTAGTTGTTTCTTCCATGGAAGTAATAACTGCTGTTGGCGAGGGTGGTGATGTCTTTGCTGGTAATGGTATGTTTGCCTTCTTTAATGGTTTTAGTGCTATGGGATATATGATATTTACTTTATTTAGTGCACCATGTTTTGGAGCAATCGGAGCTATGCGAAGAGAACTTAGCAATAGACATGATTTTTGGCGAGCAATTATTTTCCAAACCGGTCTAGCATGGGTACTTGCTTCAGCTGTTGGTATTTGGGGTGCTTTGCTATAGGAGGAGGAAATATGCTTATAAATTTAATAGACCTAATGGTTTTACTGATAGTTTTGTTTTTAGTTATTATGGTTATCTTTTTACGCTTCTACCTACCAAAAATTAAAGAGAAGGCAGTAAATAGAAAGAATATTAGCAAAAATGATAATTAATTTAATTGTTATATTTGTAATATGTATTATTTCAGGACTAATAATTATTCATTTAGTAAAAGTATATAAAAAAAGCCCTTGTGGGGATTGTGCTAGTGCTAAACAATGTCAAGCCTTTAGTAAAGATAAAATATTAAAAGCTTATAAAGAAGCGTGTGAGAGGGAAAATAAAACTAAAGATAAAAAATAAAGCAATATAAAAACTGATATTTAACTATAGTTTGGCTAAAAAGCTAAAAGTAGTTAGATATCATTTTTTTATTAATACTATATAGAAAAAATGGCGCCATAACTTTAATTTTTTAAAAAAATATGCTAAAATAAGCAACGTTAAATAAAGGGAAAGGATAAGCTAAAAAACTAACTATCCACGCTAGTTTTTGCATAGAGGTTTAATGTAATGAATAAGTTTATTAATATAGTTACACCTATAATATTATCGTTTGTTGGTGGTTTTTTTGATATTTATTGCCTAATTTATCGCGGTGGAAATTTTTGTTTTTTACAAACAGGTAATTTAATTTATTTGGCTCGTGATATAATTAATAGCAATTACCCTTCGGTTTATCGGTGTTTATATATTTTTGCGGCCTTCTCCATTGGACTAATTATTGCCAATCTGCTAAGCTATCTATTAAGAAAAAAGAATAAAGAGTATTTAATTCATATTATTTTATTGACAATAGTATTTTTCTTAATTATTCCTAATTATTTTTTTGCTAAGACGAATACTTTTGATTGGTCATATATTGGCGTATTTGCTTTAGGACTAGTAGGAGGAATATTACTAGAATCCTTTAGATTCTCTTATCTAGCGTATACCTCAACAATGATGACTAATAATTATAAAATGTTTATGCATGCCCTATTAACAGGCGTGATTGAAAAAAATAAAGGTGAACGTCATAAGGCATATATTTATTTTTTAATTATATTAGCTTTTGTTTTAGGTGTATTAATCTATACCTTATTTTATAAATATGATATAATAACTCAATACATAATTTTCTTACCTCATTTACTAATTTTAATATTAATGGGATTAGAAATTTATAAAATAAAGAAAGTTGGTGTTGTTGATGAAAAATAATGAATCTATGGAAATGTATTTAGAAACGATATATTTATTAAGTAAAACTGGCAAAAAAGTGCATTCAATTGATGTGGCCCAAGAAATGGGTTTCTCTAAACCTAGTGTTTCCCGAGCAATGAAATTATTAGAAAAAAATAATTACATTATTTTTCATCAAGATGGTCAATTGGAATTGACGGATACTGGTTTAGTTAGAGCACGCGGTGTTTATGAAAAACACACAATTTTGACGAATTTTTTTATGAACTTAGGGGCAAATAAAAGTGTAGCAGAAGAGAATGCTTGTCGTATTGAGCATATTATCTCAGATGAAATGTTTGAAATAATTAAAGGTAAGGTGAATAATTGTGATAATTAGAATGAAGAAAAATGCAACTCAAAAACAAATTGAAGCCGTATTAAACTTTTTTTCTAGCAAAGGTTGCACATATAAGGATGCTTCTAGTGCCGATGTTTCTTTATATGGAATCATTGGTGATACTAAGTCTATAATGGAATCAGATGTCTATGCCTTTGAGGCAGTAGATAAAATAACTCGTATTCAAGAACCTTATAAAAAAGCTAGTAAAACTTTGCACCCAGAGCCAACGATTATTGATGTTTCTGGTGTCAAAATTGGTGGTGGCACATTCACTATCATGGCCGGACCATGTTCGGTTGAAAGTAAGGAACAACTCTTTAATATTGCCGATGCAGTTAAGCAAAGTGGGGCTAAGATATTAAGAGGTGGCGCTTATAAGCCTAGGACTTCACCTTATGCTTTTCAAGGCTTAGGTGAAGTTGGTTTAGATATTTTAGCGGCTGCTAAAAAAGAGTATCATTTACCTATCGTAACAGAAATTTATTCAGCTGAATTAATACCTCTTTTTCTAGAAAAAGGTGTTGATATTTTTCAGGTAGGAGCCCGTAATATGCAAAATTATGATTTGCTTAAAGCCTTAGGTAAGATAAGAAAACCAGTTATGCTAAAAAGAGGAATGGACGCTACTATTGAGGAATGGTTATTAGCCGCTGAATACATTTTAGCTGGCGGTAACGAGCAAGTAATATTATGTGAGAGAGGGATTAAAACCTTTGATCGCTATACACGTAATTGTTTAGATATTCAAGCTGTTTTAGCTATCAAGCAACTATCACATTTGCCAATTATTGTTGATCCTAGTCATGCTAGTGGTCGTTATGATATGATTGAAGATTTGGCTAAAGCGGCTCTAGTAGTAGGGGCAGATGGAATTATTGTTGAGGTTCATAATCACCCAGAGTGTGCTTTATCTGATGGGGCCCAAAGTTTAAAACCAGAGAAGTTTGATCACATGGTTAAGGAATTAGAAAAATTGGCTCCTTTATGCGGTAAAACATTATGAAAGATACTATTTTAATTGTTGGACTTGGTGTCATTGGAGCAGGTTTCGCTCAAGGATTAAGTTCAGTAGGTTATCCAGTTTATGGTGTTGATTTAGATAAAAAAACTATTGAGTATGCCTTAGAACATAAGATAATAGTTAAGGGTGGTCAAGACATAGAAGAATTTTTGCCAATAGCTAATATTATAATTCTTTGTGTTTATCCTCAGGCAATTCTAAATATTTTACAATCTCATCAATTTAGTCCAAACCAAATAGTGACAGATGTATCAGGTGTTAAAAGTAATTTAGTAGAAACTATCAATAATTTAAATATATCTTGTCAATACGTTTCAATTCATCCTATGGCAGGGCGAGAAAAAAAGGGCATATTATACGCCGATAAAACGCGTTTTTATGATGCTAATTTTTTAATTATTCCTACTAATAAAACTACCAATTTAGCTATTGAGACCTTAACAAAAATAGCAAAAGATTTAAAATTTGGTCGCATAACTACAATGTCTAGTTGGCACCATGATGAAATGATTGCGAAAACTAGTCAATTACCACATGCTTTAGCAGTAGCTTTAGTTTTATCTGATGATGATAATGACACTGTTAATTATATTGGTGATTCCTATCGTGATTTAACACGTATAGCTATGATAAATCATGATCTTTGGCAAGAATTATTTATGGAAAATAAAAATAATTTGCTAAAAAATATTGAAAAATTTGAAAAAAAGCTAGATAATATAAAAGATTGCCTTAAACAAGGCGATGTGGAAGGTTTAAAAGCTTTGTTCAAAGCTTCAACAACCAAACGTGAAATGATGAATAAAGAAAAGGTGACAAAATAAATGGATATTCGTAATATTGCTATTATTGCCCATGTCGATCATGGTAAAACTACATTAGTTGATCAGCTTTTACGTTTCTCTCATACTTTTAGAGATAATGAACAGGTTGAAGAACGTGTTATGGATTCAAATGACCTAGAACGTGAAAGAGGAATTACCATTTTAGCTAAGAATACAGCTATTAAATATAACAATACTAAAATAAATATTTTAGATACTCCTGGTCATGCTGACTTCTCAGGGGAAGTAGAAAGAATTATGAAAATGGTTGATGGGGTTGTCCTTGTTGTTGATGCTTATGAAGGAACAATGCCACAAACTCGTTTCGTTTTGAAGAAGGCCTTTGAGGCTCATTTAAAACCAATTGTTGTTATCAATAAAATTGATAAGCCTAGTGCGCGACCACTTGAGGTTTTAGATGAGGTTTTAGAACTATTTATTGATTTAGGATGTGACGAGTCCGAATTGGATTTCCCGGTTTGTTATACTTCAGCAGTTAACGGAACATCTTCATTATCAGCTGATCCAGCTGATCAAAAGCCAGGTATGGACCCATTATTTAATATGATTATTGAAAATATTCCTGCTCCAAGTATGGATGTTGACGCCCCACTTCAATTTCAACCATGCTTACTAGATTATAATGATTTCGTAGGTAGAATGGGTGTTGGTCGTGTAAAACAGGGTACTCTTAAGAGTGGTAATATGGTGTCTTGTTGTCGTCTTGATGGTACGATTAAGCAGTATCGTATTCAAAAATTATATACTTTCCAGGGCTTGAATAAAATAGAGGTTCCTAGTGTAGGAGCTGGTGATATGGCTTGTGTATGTGGTATCAATGATATTTCTGTTGGTGAAACTTTATGTGACCCAGGTAAGGAAATGCCACTTGAAAAGCTACATATTAGTGAACCTACTGTCCAAATGACTTTTGGTACTAATACAAGTCCATTTTGTGGTAGAGATGGTAAATTAGTAACAGCTTCTAAAATTGAAGAGCGTCTATTTAAAGAAGTTGAGAAAGATGTATCTCTTAAAGTTGAAAGAATCGCTAAAAATGAAGAATGGATTGTTTCTGGTCGGGGAGAATTACATTTAGGTATTTTAATTGAAACAATGCGTAGAGAAGGCTTTGAATTACAAGTGTCTCGTCCACGTGTTATTCTAAAGGAAATAGATGGTGTAATTTGCGAGCCTTATGAAGAAGCAATTGTTGATGCTCCATCTGATTGTATTGGTTCAGTTATTGAATTACTAGGTAATCGTCATGGTACTTTAATTCATATGTCAAATACGGAAACTCAATCAAGAGTAATCTACCATATTCCAAGTAGAGGGCTGATTGGTTTTAACACAGATTTTATGACAGTTACTAAGGGTTATGGTATACTAAATCATAGTTTCTTAGATTATCGTCCACAAGAACAAGTAAGCGTTGGTAAACGGCTAAACGGTGTATTAGTATCAATGGCTGAAGGTCAATCAACAGCTTATTCAATTGGTCAACTAGAAGATCGTGGTATAATGTTCATATCACCAGGTGAAGATATTTATGAAGGTATGATTGTTGGTATGGCTAATAAGGATTTAGATTTAGCTGTCAATGTTGTTAAGGCTAAACAACAAACAAATACTCGTTCCGCTACTAAAGATATGACAGTTGTTTTAAAGAAACCACGTATTTTATCACTAGAGGCTTGCTTAGAATTCATTAATGATGATGAGTTAGTAGAAGTAACGCCACGTCATATTCGTTTAAGAAAAAAGATTCTAGATACTGTAGAACGTAAGAAATATGATGCAAAGATGCGTCAAGAACAAGCTTAATAAAAAAGATGTCGTTTATAGTGAACCCCATAAGTCTTTCTAGTATTTTCTACTAGTCCAACTTTAGGGGTTCACCCTAGTTAGACATCTTTTTTTATTTAACAAATGAATTATAAATTGATAATATTTCATCTAAAGTATTTTGATTAGTGAAATCCTTTAAAAAAACCATATTTATTTGCCTAATCATATTTAAATTTTCAACTGGTCTAATGGCTAAAATATTATGTTTAATCTCATGGTAACAAGCACTCTTTGGCAAAACAGAAACGCCACAATTTTTAGCAATTAAATCTTTAATAGTTGCTATATTATCAATTTCTAAGATAATATTAAAATCATTTAAAGAAATATCAATATTTTCTAAAGCATTGGCAAATAGAGTTCTAGTTTGACTTTGGGATGAACGTAATATTAAATTTTCTTTTTTTAAATCACTTATTGCAATCGTTTTGTTTTTAGCCAATGGATTAGAAGTTGACATAACAGCAACAAGAGAGTCTGTATCAAGCAAGATAGAACTATATTTTCGAGAAGGTATTTTGCCTTCGACTATAGCTAAGTCAATTTCATATGATGATAATTTATCATAAAGATTTTTTATGGTATCAGAAATAATATTTATACGTGACCCTTTATTAATGGAACAATATAAAGCAAGAACTTCGGCAATGGCATTACTTTCGGAAGTATGAGTAATGCCAATAGTTAGGGTCTTAGTATGTTTTTTTTCATCTTCTAATTTTATAGCCAAATCACTATATATGTTAGCTAATCTTTTGGCGTATTTAAGCAATATTTCGCCTTCATTAGTCAATTTTAAATCATTATTATTTCTAATAAATAATTTTACATTATATTCATTTTCTAATGCTTTAACATGCTGTGAAACTGCTGGTTGAGTAAGATTTAAAGCTTTAGCTACACTAGTATAATTCTTTAATTCACATATTTTTAAAAAAGTTTCTATTTTTGGATCAATCATTTTGCACCTCTATAAGTTTTACTTATGAACTCATAAAATTTAATTAGTTTTATTTATATAATTTGTTGTTATAATGATAGCATGAATTGTAAAGATTGTAAATATTTGAGGTGAGAAAATGAATTTGAAGCTATATGAATATTATGATAATTTTGGGTCTTCAACTATACTAATTGCTTTAGCAATAATTTTTTTAAGTGGTTTTATTTTATCTAGAGTTACTAAACTATTAAAATTGCCTAATGTGACAGCGTATATAATATCAGGTCTTTTAATTGGACCCTATGTTTTAGATTTAATTCCCCATAACATAATCGATAATATGTCCTTTTTAAGTGATTTAGCTTTAGGATTTATTGCCTTTGGCGTAGGAAAATTTTTTAAAAAGGAAGTACTAAAGGGTACGGGAACTAAAGTTATAGTTATTACGATTTTTGAGTCTTTATTAGCTGGAATACTTGTTACTATAGTAGTAGGAATATTTTTTCCAACTATGGGATGGAGCTTTGCTCTATTATTAGGTGCTATTGCTACAGCAACTGCACCAGCATCGACCATGATGACAATTAATCAGTATAAGGCCAAAGGTGAGTTTGTTAACACATTATTACAGGTTGTAGCTTTAGATGATGTAGTTTGCTTGCTTGTATTTAGTATTGTTACTGCGATAGTTGAAGGTACTACCAGTGGTAACTTACAGGTAATAAATATTATATTACCTATTATCTACAACATTATTTTCATAATAATTGGTTTTGTAGTTGGCTTAGTTTTGCCGAAAGTTATAAAGGGTAGATCTGCGAATTCTAAATTAATAGTAACAGTTGGACTAATTTGTATTATATCAGGTATTTGTTCCCTATTAGAAATTTCACCATTATTATCTTGTATGGTTTTTGGAGCAAGTTATATTAACGTATCAAAAGATGAGAGAACATTTAAGTATATTGAAGAATTTGATCCGCCAATTATGTTGTTATTTTTTGTTATGTCAGGAATGAACATGGATTTGAGCGCTTTTGGAACAATAGGTATAATTGGAGCAGTGTACTTCGTGATTCGTATTATTGGTAAGTATTTTGGTAGCTTTATAGGGGCAAAGGTCGTAAGAAGCTCTAAGGTAACTACCAATTATTTAGGATTTGCTTTGATTCCTCAGGCGGGAGTGGCTATCGGGTTAGCATTTTTAGGTCAAAGAATGCTATCAGCTGAGATTGGTGATACTTTTTTATCAGTTATTCTATGTTCATCGGTATTATATGAGATGACTGGTCCAATTTTAGCTAAATTTGCTTTAGTTAAAAGTGGCTCTATAACAATGGAAATGTTAAAAAAATATAAAGATAATGAAAGTATAGAAGAAGACAACATTTATATCAATAACAAAGTAGCGCCAAAGGAAACAGTAGAATTAAAGAATATTAATTAAAAAAACTCACATAAGTGAGTTTTTTGTTTACTATCTGTTGTAGAATTCGACGATTAGTTGTTCATGAATTTCTGGTAAGAATTCATCACGTTCAGGAACACGAACAAGTGAACCAACGTTTTTGTCAGCATCAAATGCTAAATATTCAGGTCTTACAGTTTTAGCTTCTAAAGCAGCTTTAACAACGGCTAAGTCTTTTGAAGTTTCTTTTAAAGAAATTTGATCGCCAACTTGTACTGTGTAAGAAGGAATATCAACTTTCTTACCATTTACTAAGAAATGACCATGATTAACTAGTTGTCTAGCTTGTGCTCTAGTAGCAGCAAAACCTAAACGATAAACTAGGTTATCTAAACGCATTTCTAATAATTGTAAGAAGTTAACACCAGTATTACCTTGCATCTTAGATGCTCTAGCAAATACCTTACGGAATTGCTTTTCAGATAAACCATAAGTGAATCTTACTCTTTGTTTTTCTTGTTGTTGTACGCCGTACTCGCTTAATTTAACTCTTTTTTGACCATGTTGACCAGGTGCATATTTTCTTTTAACTAATTCTTTACCTGTTTCACTTGTAGAATAACCTAAACGACGGCTAACCTTCCAAGAAGGTCCAATGTATCTTGACATATTTTTTTCTCCTCTCTATTATTTGGTAAAAGAAAGGTCCTAGCAGTAACTAATCTATCTATCTATCTAAATATTTTCACCATAAGCAGCTAAGATTACTAATATCCTCGCAAGGTTAAGATAGTTTATAGCTCCTAACTAGGTGGCTGCTTTTACCATGCTTTGTTATAATATCACAAATAGCATTTAAATGCAAGAAAAAAATTTACTAATTAAAGATTTTATGCTACAATATGGCGATTGGAGTTGAATTTAATGTATGATCGTATTTTAATTCGTTTTGGTGATTTAACTTTAAAGGGTAAAAATCAAAATGATTTTATTAGACAACTTTATAAAATGTTAGAGGAGAAACTAGCCGGTTTACCTGTCGTCTTAGAGAAAAAACATGACCATGCCTATGTTTTATTAAATGGGTATGATTATAATTTGGTAATTGATAGATTAAACCTTGTGGCTGGTATTTATTCATATAGCTTAGTCAAAAAGATTGCAAGAGATTTAGAGGTACTAAAGGTTGAGGCATTAAATTATGTTAATGAGCTAGTAACTAAGCCGACAACTTTTAAAATTGAAACGAAACGAGCAGATAAGAGTTTTCCGTTACAAAGCCCGGCTATTTCAAAAGAGATTTCTAGTTATATTTTAAAAAACAATAAACTGGTTAAAGTAGATGTTCATAACCCAGAATTAGAAATTAGAATTGAAGTAAGAAGCGATGGAATCTATTTATTTAATGGGCAAATTAGAGGCTTAGGTGGTTATCCAACTGGTATAGCAGGTAAAGGTCTTTTAATGCTAAGTGGTGGCATTGATTCGCCAGTCGCTGGTTTTTTAGCCATGAAACAAGGTATAAAAATAGAATGTATTCATTTTGAATCAACACCATTAACTAGTATTGAATCAGCGCAAAAGGTCATTGATTTAGTGAAGAAAATGGCTAAATATGCTCCAGGTAATAAGATATTATTACATATGGTGCCGTTTAAGAATATGCATATGGCCCTTCTAGATAAGGTCCCTGAATCTTATAATATTACTATTATGCGTAGAATGATGTACAGGATTGCTACTAAAGTAGCGGAAAAAAATAATGATTTAGTCTTAATAAATGGTGAATCTGTTGGGCAAGTAGCTAGTCAAACTCTTCAAAGTATGGCAACTATTAATGAGGTTACTAATATACCAGTTATAAGACCACTTGCCACTTATGATAAGGTAGATATTATTGCTCTATCTCGTAAAATTGATGCCTTTAATATTTCTATTAAGCCTTTTGAGGATTGTTGTACAGTTTATGTTCCAAAGGCCCCAGCTACTGCTCCTAAAGCTTATAGAGCGAGACATTATGAAGAAGCTTTTGACTTTAATACATTAGTTGAAGAAGCAGTTAATAATACCAAATCTATTTGGGTTAGTACAGATACGGATTTAGATTTATCAATGTATGGTTTAGAAGTAGGTGAAGCTATTGCCGAATATAACAAAACTAAGTAAAAATATAATTACCGAAATTAATAAGCTATATTTAGCCAAGTATCGTAAAGAAAAAGGTACCTTCATTGCTTTAGGATCCCATCTTTATAAGGAGGCTAAATTAGCTGGAGTATTAGTTACAGCTTATGCTACCATTGATACAGTTGATGCCACCTATATTAGTGAAGAGGATATGAAAAAGATAGCTAAGACTGACACTCCATGTCAGGTTTTAAGCATTTGTAAAGCAGTAGATAAGCATGAGTTAAGTAATAAAGTTTTACTTTTAGATGCCATTCAAGACCCGGGTAATATGGGTACATTAATGCGAACGGCTAAGGCCTTTGGGTTTGATACAATAGTTTTAGGTAATGGTTGTGTTGATATCTATAATGATAAGGTAGTTAGAGCGAGTCAAGGAGCTATCTTTAAACTTAATTATATTCATATGCCTATTAAAGAATTCATTAGTCAAAATAACAATTATCAAATATATGGTACAAGTGTTAATAATGGAGTAACTCCTAATTTGGTTCAATTCGTGCCACCACTTGGCTTGATTTTAGGTAATGAAGGCAATGGAATAAATCCGGAAATATTAGCTTTAACTAAGCAAAATCTTTATATTCCAATGACTAATACAGAATCATTAAATGTTAGTGTAGCAGGAGCTATTTTGATGTACTTAATGCAATAAAAAACGCTATATTATAGCGTTTTTTTACTATAAATTATTTAATTCAATTTGGCCATTTAGCATTACCATCAAAACATGGGAGTCATAAGATAGAGGGTCTTTAGAGTAGATTACGATATCGGCGTCTTTACCAACCTCTAGAGATCCAACTTGGTTATCAATCCCGATTAATTTAGCTGCATAGATAGTGTTAGCCCTTAAAGCCTCAATATATGGCAGGCCAGCTTTTACAAAAAGACCAGTTTGAGCTAAAGTAGTGTCAAGAGTGATGACTGGGTGATCAGTCATAAAGGCAAACTCAACTTGATTATCATATAACACTTTAGCTGCCGTAAATGATTTGGCTTTTAGCTCATATTTAGATTTTTCTCCAAGAGTTGGTCCTAAAATACATTTCACCTTATGCTCTTTTAAGAATTCAGGAATTAAATAGCCTTCAGTGCAATGCTCAATACTATAATTTAAGTTGAACTCTTTCGCAATTCTTACAGCAGTTACAATGTCATCAGCTTGGTGCGCATGAATTTTAACAGGTAGTCCTTCGAAAACTCGTTTTAAGCTGTCCCATTTTTGATTATAGGCAGGCTTATTTATGGATTTACCAGCAGCTATGTCTTTATCATACTGATCCCAAAGCTCTTTATATAGCTTAGCTTCGGTTAAAGCGCCTCGTAAAATGGCAGCATTTGCCATTCTTGTAGAAGGCCCTTTATCTTTATAGCAACGTTTAGGATTTTCACCTAAAGCCATTTTCATAGCGGACTCATTTTTAACTACCATATCACAGACAGTTTTACCTTTAGTTTTTAAAATACAAAATGTACCGCCAATAATATTGGCACTACCAGGACCAGTACAAACAGTAGTAACCCCATTTAATAGAGCATCTTTAAAACTTGCATCATGTGGCTTAATACTTTCAATACCTTTAAGTTCAGGCGTTAAGGGATTAGTAATTTCATTAGTATCCTGCCCTGCCCAACCATAAACCTGTTCCATCATGCCAATATGGCAATGTGGGTCAACTATACCAGGCATAGCAAATTGCCCTTTGGCATCAATTACCTGAGCTAAAGGGAACTCAGGGGCTAAATCCCGGGCTTCAACGGCAATTATTTTTTTGCCATCAATTAAGATGCTACCTAAAACATCATTCAAGGTAGCCATTGTCCATAATCTAGCATTTTTAATTAGTATCACAATTTCCCTCCTCATTAACTGTGTAAAGAGGAATGGCCGAAGTATCCTCTTTTTTCACCATTTTATCAACATACAAAATACCATCTAAATGATCATATTCGTGTTGGAAAACAATAGCTGGATAACCGGCTAAAGTTTTAGTAATAAATTTTGTTTTCTTTGTTGTAAAATCATAAACATAAGCTTTAAATTTAATGGCATAATAGCGAGGAACAACAAAACCATCGGTATTTCTTGTAACACTTAGACAACCTTCGCCATCCGGAAGATAGGTCATTTCTTCGCTATGAGCTACAATTTTAGGGTTAATTAGGGCATAGGAATACTTGGTTTGTTTGTCATCTAAAAAATCAACACAATTCATAGCGAACATTCTTTTGGCTTGTCCGACTTGAGGGGCAGCCATTCCTACGCCTGGTCTAATCTGATATTGCTTACTTAGTTCATCATTTTCGGAAATAATTAAATATTGATAGAGCTGTTCAAGACAGGCTAGATCTATACTATTAAGCGGAAGAGTAACTTCCTTTGCTTTTAAACGTAAAACAGGATTTCCCTCTTTACAAATATCCTTATCTAAATACATAAAAATCACCTAAAATCATTATATCATATTTCTGAAATTTGTGGTATCATATTAGCAAATATTTGGAGGGAAGCTAATGATAATTTTGGTAGGGCCAAGTGCTAGCGGTAAAACTTATATTGGCAAATGCCTAGAAAAAATCGGTTTTCATAAAATTGTGACTTATACAACAAGACAGCCAAGGACTAAGGAAATAAATGGTGTTGATTATTATTTTTTGACTAAGCTAGAGTTTTTAAATAAAATTGAGCAAAATTTCTTTTTTGAGTATGTTATTTATAATAATAATTATTATGGAACAAGTAACAATTCAATTAAGGATATAAACAGTTATTTAATTGTAGAGCCTCAAGGCTTGAAAAAATACTTAAACATTCCCAATTGTGTGGCCTTTTTTATAGAATGTCCTGAAGATGTGTTAAAAGAAAGAATGAAAAAACGTGGTGATAGTGAACTTGAAATTGCTAAAAGAATAGTTAATGATAGAAAAATATTTAATAGTACTACTAAAAAATTATGCCATTATCAAATAGATGGCAATGCTAGTAGTGAAAAGATAATTAAAGAAATTGAGGATAAGTATTATGGATGCCTTAACTTGGCAAAAAGCCATTGATGAATATCTAGTCGCTTTAGAAAATAATGTCGTATACCAAGAATTAGTTACCTGTTATACTACAATCAAAAGCAAATATTTTTATCTATTAAGCGATTACTATACCAAAAAATCTAATTTGGAAGCAGCCAATAGCTATTACAAAGACTACGATGAATTAAAAAGTAATTATCAGTTAGCAAAAACTAGACTTTACGAAAAACCAGAGGTTAAGCAATATTTTCGTTTAAGACATCAATTAGAAGACGAGATTAATGCCGATTTGGTTAAATTGTATCAAGATGTTATTTTACCATTATAATGTCAAGAAAAAATACTTGACAGATAAAAAAAGTATGGTATAATAAGCTGTATTTTGAAAAAAGGAGTGAATATTATGGTAAAATTAAGATTACAAAGATTCGGTTCTCATAAAGATCCTAAATATCGTATCGTTGCTGCCGATTCACATAGCCCACGTGATGGTAAATTTATCGAAATCGTTGGTACATATAATCCTAAGACAAACCCAGCTACTGTAACTATTAATAAAGAAGTAGCTGAAAAATGGTTAAGTCAAGGTGCACAACCAACTGTTACAGTAAAAAATTTACTTAAGGCAGAAGGCATAACAAAGAACGCTAAGTAAGAGGTGTGAGATGATTAATTTTGAAGAGTTAATAAAAAGTTTAATTCTTCCTTTAGTCACTTACCCAGAAGATGTGGAAATAGAAGTAGTTTCTGATACTCCAACCTTAGAGTATAAGGTTAAAGTTAACCAAAAAGACTTTGGTAGAGTTATTGGTAAGGGTGGTCACATTGCCCAAGCTATTCGTACCATCTTATTTGCAGGTGCTTCTAAAGAAGGAAAGAAAATCCATTTGGATATTGAGAGTAAATAATTAACCTTTAGCTTTGTCTAAAGGTTTTTATTTTGGTATAATTAGTAAGAGCCAACTATAATTAAATCAAGAGATAATTGATGAATAGTTGAAAATTTATTTGTAGTTAATTGAAGGCACGAC